>NZ_PDDM01000042.1 GCF_002914585.1 Pseudanabaena sp. BC1403 | reverse complement strand
GTTTCTGATATCTCCCTCCTGTTTCTATCCTTGCTTT
Organism: Pseudanabaena sp. BC1403; assembly: GCF_002914585.1. Classification (NCBI taxonomy): domain Bacteria; kingdom Bacillati; phylum Cyanobacteriota; class Cyanophyceae; order Pseudanabaenales; family Pseudanabaenaceae; genus Pseudanabaena; species Pseudanabaena sp. BC1403. Next base: position 32,146 of record NZ_PDDM01000042.1, on the reverse strand, counting down.
TTTCCTATTCTAATTATTTTGCGCTTCTTTTTGGGAGCGGAATGTGGGTTTCAAAAAATCTCTTGTGGTTCGTTTGATCGGTACTTGCTGTAAGAAATAAAAAAAGCCTCGCACTGCGAGGCTTTTTTTATTTCTTAGGAGCATCAGGTAATGGCATGATCGGCGCTCCATTTTGTAATTGGAGAATACCTGCAACGACAATCTGATCTTTGGGATTTAACCCTTCTAATACCTCTTGTTTATTGCCAGTGATTTTCCCAAGCTTAACTGGTTTTTGATTAGCAATTAGTGATTTTCCATCTGTAGGACTAGGCTCTGCAACAAAGATAAAATCCTGACCTCCAAGACGGGAAATTGCCGAAGTTGGCACAAGTACACCAGCACGAGAAGCCCAAATCAATCTTGCTCTCACAAACTGATTAGCTTTTAGTTGATTAGCTCCATTATTGAAGTTAGCTTTCACCAAAACCGATTGGCTTTGAGGATTGATATTCGGAGAGATAAAAGCGACATTACCTTTGACTAGAGGCTTATCTTGAGCATCTAACAACTCCACAGGCATTCCCATTTTTAAGCGAGGTGCATTCTCAATGGGAACCGAAATCTGAACTTCTAATACTTGATTTTGAGTTACAGTCGTTAGTTGGGTCGTGCTATTAACATTATCACCAACTTTAATGGGAATATCGCCAACAATACCCGCAAAAGGAGCTGTTACCGTGTAGAAATCTAGCTGTACTTCTTCCTGCACAGCGCCAGCGCGATTTTCTTCAATCCTTGTAGCTGCACTGTTAATACTTGCTTGTTGAGCAGTAATCTGAGCATCGATCTGACCAAGTTCAGCTCTTGCATTTCTCAAATTATTAGAAACTTCATCAAGCTTTTGTCTAGCGGTTGCACCCTGTGAGGTTAAATCAGCATAGCGCTTGTACTCTTTTTCATTAAAATCTACGCTGGATAAAGTTGATTCTTTGCGAGCACGTAACTGGCCAAGCGTCGCTCTAGCGCTTTCAAAATCTGCCTGAGAAGTTGCCACGGCTGCCACCGATCGCTGAACAACGGCTTGCTGTTTCGTAGGATCAATTCGTAAAATTGGCGCACCAGCTTCTACGCGATCGCCTGCCTTGACATAAATCTCCTGAATATAGCCATCGACTCGTGGTTGCAGAGTCACTGATTGGCGCGATTGTAAATTTGCGACATAATCAGAGCTATCGGTGACTGTCCCTGATTCTACAGAGGCGATCGGTACAGGAACAGCACCAAATCCGCCATTTTTAGGAGCATTTGCAGAGCAAGAAACCAACAAAGCACCGATTACAGCGACTAAGCTCTTGCTCAATGATTTATCTAATCGGTTGTTCGACAATTGCTGTCTTCGGACTTTATTTTTAATCATGAATATTGGCAAATTCTCGCTGACGTATCGGTTCTCTTCGCATATAGATGATAAACAAGATTGATCATCTCTAAATCACCCTGTAGGAGCTATTTTCGTTAAAACGTAAAGGTGGCGCTTTGCACCACCTTTTGTTTTAGATACCTGCATGTCCCATGGCGATACCAGCAACTAACATCCCAATCACAAGGAATGGTTGAGCACTGGCTTGATATTTCACGTCATTCTTGAGCGGATCGCGCAAGAAATACATGTCTTGAAATGTAATCTGGGGAATTACTAGCAACACGATTAAACTGGCTAATAGTTGTTCGCCCACAGTGACCAAATAGACAGCGATGCCAATTTGGAAGACATCGATCGCAGTTGCCGATATCAACGCCGCATTCTGCACACCAAACATCACTGGCAAAGACTTCAATCCTAATTCGCGATCGCCTTCAACGCTTTTGAAGTCATTGACGACTGCGATGCCTAAACCAGCAAGGCTATAGAACAGGGTAACGGCTACCACAGTCCAGTTTAGAGTCCCATAAAGTGCATGACCAGCCCACCAAGGTAGAGCGATATAGCTTGCTCCGAGTGCATAGTTTCCGAGCCAACCATTTTGCTTGAGCTTCAAAGGTGGCGCAGAGTAGATATAGGCAACCAATGAACCACCAAGCGCTAATTTCGTCATGATAAAGTCTGCATGACCTGCGGTGACATCGAGGATTGCCGCTACAGCAATGCCCGCTAGCCACAAAATCCAAATCTGCGCAATGACTTGTTTGAGGGAAATTGCTCCTGAGGGAATCGGACGATATGGCTCGTTAATTGCGTCAATTTCGCGATCATAATAATCGTTAATCGTCTGGGTATAGCCTGTCAGTAATGGCCCTGACATGAGCATACAAAGTAGCGATCGAAATACGTTTTCAATCGACCAAGTAAAATCACCAGAGGAAGCTGCGCCGCAGAGTACGCCCCACATCAGGGGTATCCATGTAATCGGTTTCATCAGTTGCAGGCGGATCTTCCAGATTGAAGCGCCTTGTACGTCCGCACCTTTCATTCCGAGCATTTGGCGGGTACGGGCTTCGCGAGACTCGCTCGCTGGTACGTCAGGGGTTGGAGACGACATATTTACAAAAATTTATAGACTTGCGGTTGATTATAGCTTTTAGGCGATCGCAGTGTGAGTAATAAACAGTTTCGCCACTAAAGGGAAATAAAAAAGCCAGTGATTTGTTGCGTCATGCGGGAACCTGGCAAGGTGCGTCTCTAGCTGAATGTTTTGATTTCCTTCTAGAAACTAGATCCTAATAATCACGTTTAGTTTCGATAAAGCTTACTTTTTGTATTAACTTTGTACTATGATGGAAGACCATGTAGACGTTTTGTATTTTAGATTAGAGTGCCATACCTTGTTTTGAGATAGCATTTCTCGATCCAATGAAATACTTGTATAGTTGCATATTAAAAGGAATAATTGGCGAGCTAAATGGAAAGTAATACAGTGCAAGAAGCAGAATCAACATGGATAGACATAGAAGATGACATTATAGATTCATCTGATGATGTTAGCTTTGCTGAGTATGATGTTTCAGCTTCACCTAATGATTTTAATATAAAAACGCTGTTCGATTTCATTGGTTCTGGAGTAGTGAAAATCCCTGGTTTCCAAAGAAACTATGTGTGGGATATAAAACGAGCTTCCAAGTTAATTGAATCAATAATCATTGGCATACCAATTCCACAGATATTCCTTTACGAAGAAGCTCGGAACAGATTCATAGTAATAGATGGTCAGCAACGCTACATGACTATCTATTACTTTATGAAAAAGAGGTTTCCTAGAAATGAAAAACGCCTTGAGCTTCGTCTGATTTTTGATGAAAACAAAGGTATTCCTGACGCAATACTAAGTAACAATCTATATTTTACAGATTTCAATCTAAAACTACCAACTTCACAGCCTAATCAGAGTAATAAATTTAATGGATTAAATTATTCCACACTTGATGAGGAAGATAGGTTATCGTTTGAGTTACGGACTATAAGAAATATTATCATTAAGCAGAATGCGCCAGACGATGAACATTCTGTTGTTTTTGAGATTTTTAACCGATTAAATTCTGGAGGAGTCAATCTAAAACCGCAAGAAATAAGAACTAGTCTCTTCCACTCGAAATTTTATGACATGCTTTACAAGATTAATCTAGACAGCAAATGGAGAAGGCTACTTCCATCAACAACGCCAGATTTGAATATGAGAGATATTGAGATCCTTTTGAGAGGATTTGCCATGCTTATTGATGGAGAGTCATACAAACCATCAATGACAAAGTTTCTTAACAAGTTTTCATTAAAAGCAAAATCTTTCCCAGAAGATAATATCCTATATCTTGAAAAACTTTTCGCAAACTTTTTAGAAAAAACATCAAATTCTAATGATGGATTTTTTCAGCGTAATTATGGACTTTTTCAAAGTAAAACTGGTAGATTCAATATTTCTGTATTCGAGTCAATTTTTGTTGCAAGCTGCACTGAAGCATTTAGAGGCAAAAAAATTGAGATAGAAGAGATAGATTTTGAAAAAGTTAATCTTTTAAAGAACCACAATACATTCATTGATGCCACACAATCAGATACAGCTAGCGAGAGAAATGTAAAATCTAGAATTGCTCTCGCAAAAGAGATACTTAAATAATATGGATCCTGTAGAAATACTAAATGATGAATACAAGTCTATAGTAGAGTTTCTAGACAATAGCTCACAGATATCTCTATCCAGTGACGTTAATAAGTATTTTACGAAAGTTATCGTGTTATCTGCCGCCAGTTATTTTGAACATTTGATACAAACAATCCTTGTTGAATTTATATCTAGAGAAACAGGAAATAATACAAAAGCAATTAACTTTTTCAAGAAAAAAGCTATCAGTATGCAATACCATACCTACTTTTCTTGGGGCGAAAAAGATAATCCTGATAAGCCAGGGAAAAATGCTAATACATTTTTTGCTCTGTTTGGAGATGACTTTAAGAAAAGCGTTGACACTGAAATAAAGTCAAACGTCATGCTTGAAGAAACTGTCAAAGCATTTCTTGAAATCGGTCATCTCAGAAATATACTTGTTCATAGTAATTTTGCTGCATATAACTTAGAGAATAAAACACCCAAGGAAGTATATGAGCTTTATCAAAAGGGTTTGCCATTTATTGATTACATCAAAAGCAAGCTTGAGTAAAACAACATGGCGGATAGATCACCACGAGCAAATATGGGATCAGCAAATAGAAGACGATCTTGATTCTGGAAAGCTTGATCAATTGTTAGATGAGATTGATCGCGAGTATGCAGCAGGTTTAGCAAATTAAAGCCTGTCTGATTTTGGAATTGCCTACATAGCGATTATGATGCAATTTTAGCTCGGTAGGGGGTGAGTGTTGCTTAGAATGCGATCGCTTGAAATAAGATTTTATCAAGAGTAACTATAGACCCATCAAAATGCGTAATCGATCTTCTACATCCGCAAACGACTGAGTAGATAAAGCTCCTAAGCGCTTATCCAACCTCTCTACAGAAATCGATCGCACATCTTCACACTTAATAAAACTCTTCACCTTCAAACCTCCGTCTGGAGGATTAACCGCCACATGAAAAGGAATTGATTTATCCTTTGAAGTGATAGGAACAACAACCACTAATCCAGCAGATCCCTGATTGAACAAATCTACAGAAACTACCAAACAAGGACGCTTCCCCGCTTGTTCGTGACCTCTCACGGGATTAAGATCTGCTAACCATACCTCTCCCCTTGCAATCTTTTGAGGCATTAATCATCAATCCCGTCAGCTAAAGTTTGCTCCCATTCCTGACGCTCATTAAGCTCATCTTGCCACAATAACTCGTCTTTTCTTAAAGCCGTAAAAGCCTGATTCGCTTGTAAAAGAAACAACTGTCTGCGATATTGCTCCACTGCTTTATCCAGCAAAGTTTGAAAATTATCACCAGACTGTTGAGAAAGTCTTAAAAGAACCTCATGAGTATTCTTGTTTATAGTTATAGCGATTTCAGACATAGCTAAACCTTAAAAATCTATATTTGATTCTAGCAAATACTATGGTGATACTTGTGTGCCTAGAGACAAGTTAAAAGGCTTGACTGAATTACCTGATGGCTTTTTAGATGGCGCACCTGATTTAGCGATCAGTGAAGTTAACCATTGCAATAAGTAAGCTGTACTAATCCTGAATCAAAAGTCTGGCAATGCTCCAACTTTAGAGACAAAGTTGGAAGAGGCGGCGGGAACAACGCGATGCCTTCGCCTAAAATTATGGGGTGGATCGACAGAATAAATTTATCGACAAGATTATTTTCTAAACAGGTTTTAGCGATCGCGGCTCCCCCGACTAGCCAAATATCTTTGCCATTTTGCAATTTTAAATTTTTAACAAAGCTAACCAGATCACCAGCAACAAAATTCACATTTTCATCGCGATCTCGTTGGATGGTTCGAGAGAATACAAAACCTTGATTGCCAGAATAAGGATAGTTGCCAAAAGTTAGAATTTGCTCGTAAGTAACGCGCCCCATCAAAAGGCGATCTATCGACGCTATAAAATCGGTATAGCCATAGTCTTGATCAGTAAATAGCCAGTCAACCTCTCCAGCAGTAGCCGCTATATAGCCATCTAGACTCGACGCAATATACAAAATCAATTGACTCATAGCAGAAAATCTAAGCCTTTTCAGCACAGCAATTCACATTATGAGGCCAATTTTTGGGTTTGCTGCGCCGAAGGCGCAGCAAACCCAATTTTTATAATGAGAATTGCTGTTTTCAGGAAACCAACGATCTTTAGAGCCCCATTAAATGATATTTTGAGAAGCGGTTAGCTTTATATCTGAGTGTAAAAAAGTTAAGCTCATTAGAGTTTAATTTTTATGATGTATTGCATTTTCTTGCATATACTTCTTTGCACGTCATTTCATTGCAAATTTTTTAGATTCTGAGTTAGAGGCTGGAGTAAACAGCAAGCATGGTAACAACCGCAGAGAAAGTATCAGTAGGGAGCATCACTAAGGTCATTGGTCCTGTTGTTGATGCCGAATTCCCCAGTGGCAAAGTCCCCGAAATTTATAACGCCGTTATCGTAACTGGTCGTAACTCCGCAGGCCAAGACATTAATGTCACCTGTGAAGTTCAGCAATTACTAGGTGGAAATCAAATTCGTGCTGTTGCAATGAGTACCACTGACGGCATCGTTAGAGGTATGAGTGTAACCGATACAGGCGCAGCGATTTCCGTTCCTGTTGGGCCTAATACATTAGGTCGAATTTTTAACGTATTGGGCGAACCTATCGATGAACTAGGCCCCGTTGTAACCGAAGAAAAATTCCCAATTCACCGCCCATCTCCTGCATTTACATCTTTAGAAACCAAACCAACTACTTTTGAAACGGGCATTAAGGTAATTGACCTTCTCGCACCCTATCGTCGTGGTGGCAAAATTGGACTATTTGGTGGTGCTGGTGTAGGCAAAACTGTATTAATTCAAGAGTTAATCAACAACATCGCTAAAAAGCACTCTGGTGTGTCGGTGTTTGGCGGTGTCGGCGAACGTACCCGCGAAGGTAATGACCTCTATAACGAAATGAAAGAATCGGGCGTACTTCAGTACCTCGCTCTAGTTTATGGTCAAATGAACGAGCCACCTGGAGCTCGTATGCGTGTCGGCTTAACTGCTTTGACTATGGCGGAATATTTCCGTGATGTATCCAAGCAAGACGTATTGTTGTTCATTGACAATATTTTCCGCTTTACTCAAGCTGGTTCCGAAGTATCCGCACTACTTGGTCGGATGCCATCAGCTGTAGGATATCAGCCAACTCTCGCAACAGATATGGGTGCTTTACAAGAGCGCATTACATCAACCACCGAAGGTTCGATTACCTCCGTACAAGCGGTTTATGTACCTGCGGATGACTTGACTGACCCAGCTCCTGCAACCACCTTTGCTCACCTTGATGCAACCACCGTGTTGTCTCGTGGTTTAGCTTCTAAGGGTATTTATCCTGCAGTTGACCCCCTTGATTCTTCCTCGACCATGTTGCAACCAGGTGTCGTCAGTGACGAGCATTACCGCGTTGCTCGTGGTGTACAAGCAATTCTTCAGCGTTACAAAGAACTTCAAGATATCATCGCTATCTTGGGTCTAGATGAACTTTCTGAAGATGACAAATTGGCTGTTGCCCGCGCTCGTAGAATTGAGCGTTTCTTGTCTCAGCCTTTCTTCGTTGCCGAAGTATTTACAGGTTCTCCTGGTAAGTATGTCACCCTCGAAGAAAGTATAAGTGGATTCGATCGCATCCTTAAGGGTGAACTCGATGATCTTCCTGAGCAAGCGTTCTACCTCGTTGGTAACATCGAAGAAGCGATCGAAAAGGCTGAAAAGTTGAAAGCTGGTAAATAGATCATGACCCTAACAGTAAAAGTAATTGCCCCAGATCAAACGATTCTGGATACTGTCGCAGAGGAAGTGATTTTACCTAGTTCTTCAGGGCAATTGGGTATTTTAACTGGTCACGCACCTCTGATTTCGGCGCTTGAAACTGGCGTGTTACGTTTTCGTAAGGATAAAGCTTGGGCTGCGGTCGCTCTTACGGGTGGCTTTGCTGAAGTTGAAGAAAACGAAGTAACCGTTTTGGTTCGTAGTGGCGAATTAGGCAGCACGATCAATGCTGAAGAAGCGCGTAAAAAACTTGCAGATGCTGAGCAAGCTTTGGCTGGTATTAAGGCTGAAGATAAGCAAGGCAAAATTCAAGCTGAGCAAAATCTGAGTCTTGCTCGCGCTAGAGTACAAGCGACTACTCCAATCTAAATAAGGTTGTCGCTTTGCGAAAACCTCATAAAAAAGCACTCACCTTAGGTGAGTGCTTTTTTATTCGATTGGTGTAGCCAAAATCTTTTTGAGGGCAATTAAGCCTTTCTTAAGTTGCCGTGAAACAGTGACAGCGCTAATCCCTAGAGTGTCAGCAACTTCACGGTGGGTAAATTCTTTGAGGAATACAAACTCAACAACCTCACGGGTGCGATCTTCTAGTAGATCGAGAGCTTGCTGGAGCCGAATATTATCTTCTTGAGCAAGTTGAAAGCTTTGATATTTTTGATCAGTAACCAGATCTCCGATGGATGTCGAGCTATCTTCACTTTGATCGATCGGTGTGTCAAGACTAATTGGCGATCGGTTTTGACATGCAAGTTTAATGTCATACCATTCATTAACAGTGATACCTAGCTCGTTGGCGACTTCTTGGCTTGACGGCTCGCGTCCAGTTTCAGTACGTTTATTGCGGATGATTTTACAGCCTTGGTTATAGGTTGTTAGCCAAGCGCGAGGCATTCGTACGGTCGGGCTTTTATCGCGAAGATAATGTTGGATTTCGCCTTTGATATATGGCACTGCAAAGGAGCTAAAGGCATTACCTTTGCTAACATCGAATCGCTCGATCGCATTAATTAACCCAATCGAGCCAACCTGCATCAAGTCTTCAAAGCTTTCTTGGCATTGATTTTTCCAATGATAGGCTTCGCGACGAACCAACCCAATATTTAGGTTTACAAGTTTGTTTCGTAGCTTGATAGATGGGTTAGCGCGATAGGCTTGCAAAATTTCCAGCGTTTCGTGTTTACGGGTGATCGTAGTTTGCGGATCAGCTTCTTCGACCTCTTGAGGTTCATTACGATTGTCGAGATACTGTCTTTGCAAAAAATTCTCTAGATGCTCATGAATATGAGATCGCGCAAATTCAGAAAAATTTGGGTTTGTATCAGGATTATATTGGATTAGAGCCTTCTTTAATCCTTGTTTCCCCACTTCGAGCAATTCGCGATCGCTAGATCTACGTTCCCCCACTCTGTGATTCGATACTCGACGTTCTTCTCTGTCAGGGCGCTCGGCGGATCGGCGCTCACCAATATTTCTTTTGTTAATTAATGTTATTGGTAGAGAAGCGATCGTTTCACGGATCAAACCCATGTGAATTTCAACTAGCTGCTGTTGCAAAGTCTCAGAAGGAGAAATTCTATATCCACTTAAAAGTGCGACTATATTTTCCTTAGTTAAATTATTTTTATCTATTGGCATAAGAAGAACATCCTCAATGATGCAAGCAGCCATAAAATATGCCCTATAGATTAGAGGAAAACTTTGCATACATGTGCTTGATACCGTTAGTTGTCAATGACACATAGATTCGTTACGTTGTCTTTTGCCCATGCCCCCTAAATTATACAGTTAACAATGATTTAGTAACATGATGGAAAATTATGATTAGATTAGCATAATAATAGTTTCTTCTCCCGCAGTTACATAGGTTTGATTTATCCGCATTACTGCTATTGCATTTGTACCGATCGCACTGATTAAATTCCCAGAACTATAATTACTTACAGGTTGAAAAATAGGCATTCCTTTTTGATAAGTTAAGTTTCCCCAAAGATAAGTTTCGCGCCGTCCTTGTGAGTGTAAATCCTCTGTTGTGAAGGCTTTGATAAATTGTGGATACCAGTAGATTTCATTTGCTCCATTTAATTTTGCGATCGTTCCTCGGATAAAGCGCCAAAAGCTCATCATTGAAGAAATAGGATTTCCAGCTACTCCAAAATAGAGGATTTTATCCTCACTTCTATTCACATTAAGAAAGGGTGAAATGGATGCGACAGTTAGAGGTTTTCCTGGTTTAATTGCTACTGATCGCACATGAATATCAGCACCCATTTTTTCTAGTATTTCTTCGATATAGTCATAATCACCAACGGAAACTCCACCTGTAGAAATGACGATATCGGCTGAGGCGATCGCCTCTTGCATGACGGATTCCAATTCGGCTGGATGATCGCGTACTATGCCGAAGGGAATGGCGATCGCTCCTGATTGTTCAACCAATGTTGATAATGCATATAGATTGGAATCAATAATCTGTCCTAACTGAAGCGACTGGGAACTATCAAGGCTAACTAATTCATTGCCTGTGGAGATAATTGCTATTTTCGGTTGCCGATAAACTTTGATTTTTTGACATCTTGCTGAGGCTAAAGCTCCAATTTCTGTCGCGCCTAATTTTGTTCCTGCTTTAATCAGATTTGTACCAGCTTGAATAAATTCCCCTTTGCGGCGCACATATTCGCCTTGAGTAGGTTTAACTTTCAGATACAAAAGATCATCGATGCGTTCTGTGTCTTCTTGCATGATGATCGTATCTGCCCCGACTGGCAACATGCCGCCTGTAAAAATTCTTACACATTCGCCTTGATTTAATGATTGGGAGCGCGCGACACCTGCGGGAATTTCATCCGAGGCGATCGCTAGTTTTAATTCCTGTAAATTATCTAAATCGGCATAGCACAAAGCATAGCCATCCATCGCTGAATTGTCCCAATGAGGAAAGTCGAGTTTACTGCTAATGTCTTCGGCAAGAATTCGATTTAGCACTTTCGACAAGGGCAAAATTTCACTATCGATTTCAGGATCAAAAGGTTTGACCAGATCTAAAATTATTTTTTCAGTTTCAGCAACAGTCAGCATCGCGATTTTATAAGCGTAGAGGGCAGTACGTAGCGCTGCCCTCTACTATAGAATTTATTTATGCGTATAGATATTGTCACCCTGTTCCCCGAATTTTTCGCGTCGCCATTGCAGACAAGTTTGCTCGGTAAGGCGATCGCAAATCAAATTGCCGATGTATATCTTACCAATCCCAGAGATTTCACCACCGACAAGCACCATCGTGTCGATGATGAACCCTATGGCGGTGGTGTTGGCATGTTGATGAAACCCGATCCAATTTTTGCGGCGGTTGAGTCATTGCCAATTTTGCCCAAGCGCGAAATTATTTATTTGACTCCTCAGGGTGAGCCGATGAAGCAGGAGCTATTTAAGGAGTTAGTAACTTACGATCAGCTAGTTCTCATTTGTGGCAGTTATGAGGGGGTTGACGAGCGGGTATGCGAGCATTTAGTGACTCGTGAGGTTTCTCTTGGGGATTTTGTACTGACCTGTGGTGAGATTCCTGCACTGGCATTGATTAATGGAGTGGTGCGGCTACGCCCTGGGACTGTGGGAAAAGAAGATTCCCTTAAGTTTGAGAGTTTTGAAGATGGATTGCTAGATTATCCCCAATACACTCGACCACCCATATTTCGTGGTTGGGAGGTTCCTGATGTGTTGCGATCGGGCAATCACAAGCTGATTGCGGAATGGAGAAAAGAACAGCAAATCCTTCGTACTAAACAACGTCGTCCAGATTTGCTATAGCATTTTGTATGTTCTTCTCAAGATTCAAATTATTCAAATCCGTAAGATTTCGCTCCTGTGGAGCGAAATCTTACGGATTGGGGTTTGTAATTGATCATGTCGATCTACTCATACCAATTCACGGAAGTGTGACAAAACTTCTGTAAATTAAAACCCAAATCCTGTAAGGGTTTTAAAAACACAAAATGGCTAAGCCACTTAGTGTTTTGGTATTAGCGAGCAATTTTACTTTTGGGGGTAACAAATGAATGATGATCAGCAAACAGTTGTAGCAAGGGTTTAGTTTTTTATTCACAAAAGTGTCATCACACTTTTGTGAATTGGTATTAGAACAGCAAGCAAAATTTGCATTTCTATAGCTATAGAAATGCAAATTTTGCTTAGGACATAAAACCCAAATTAATAAAGGCGGAGCAAAGCTCCGCCTTTATTAATTTGGGTTTTGATTTGTCCTAGCTATCTCTTACATTGCTATATAAACACTGAAAAAATCAGCCTTTGTTGTTAAAACCTAGCTTTATGACCAGAATTATAGGAAAAAAATTGCAAACTTGACAAAGTCTGTTAATGTTTGTCTTGTAAAAATACCTCGGTATTGTGGGTGAGGTTATCCGTGAGTGAATTGAAACACGAATCAGCACTACGAGAAGTTTTGGTTAGCGCCGCAACCGTTAATGATGACGATGACCTTGATGCGCTCTTACGTGGTGATGGACTAAAAGAAAAAGAGATTGCTGAGATCGCCAATATGTTGCTAGATAATCTAGATGATATAGATTCTTTTGCCGTTGATGCTTTTGCCGATGATTGGATTTTAGATGGTCAGCAGTCTAATGAGTCCAAAACCCCAGAAATTATCAAACCTAATTCTTTGGCTAATGAATTAGCTGCCGATCGCGATCGCATCCAAAAAGAGTTAGAAGATCTGCGATCGCAACACCAATTTGAATGTGAATATGTTGATCAGCTTGAGCAGGAAATTACTAGTGTTAGCCATGATCGAGATCGGCAAGTCACAGAACTTACCAACCAACTTGAACAACTGCAAATTCAAGTTTCCAAGTTGCAATCTCACCCACCAGTCACGGATGATCGAGACTTAAGCGATCGCTTAGCAATCCATCTTTTGCAACTAGAGGAAGAATTTCAACATCGTTTAGCGATCGCTTTAGAAATTGAAACCCAGAAAGTTACCCAGAAATATATTCAAGAGATAAATAGCAAAGATGAGTTGATTTATCAACTGCAATATCAAAATACAGAGCTAGATATTTCACAGCGAACCTTGACTACAGAGCTAGAGGCAACTCAAGTTTTGCTTAAAGAATCCACTAAAACCCTTGAGCTAGCTCAAACTAAGCTATCAGAAGTCTCAACTCAACGGGATCAACTAGAAGAAGAACTAATTCAACATCTCTCTAATCGAGCACAATTGCAGCAATCCTTGAGAGGGCTTGAAAATGAATATGTCACCGATCTGACAAGAGTACAAGAATTAGAACAGCAAATCGAAGAATTGCAAAATCAAGTTCTGCATCAAGCATCCAAAGCATCTGAATATGAAGCGGCGATCCAACATTGGAAGGAGCAATCAGTACGTCATCAGCACCATGCCCTTCAACTTAGTGGTGCATTAGATCGTCTGCTAGTCGAAAAACCAGCTAGGCACTTAACGGAACCGATTCAAAATACTAGTGGATCTTCCTATGATCAAGGTTACAGATCAGAGCGATCGCTTGAATCTCTACCAGAACCAACGCCAGTGCGATCGTTTCGCCCAAATTCAAAAGTAGATTTGCCCTCTTTTCTGGTCAAACATCGTTAATCCGAAATAATAAACTCCTTAAAAGTGTTGCAAAGCAACACTTTTAAGGAGTTTATTATTTTGTTTTGATTGTAAAATTGCTGTAATACCAATTCACAAAAGTGTGCCGACGCTTCTGTGAATTAAACAACAAACCCTGTAAGGGTTTTAAAAACACAAAATGGTAACGTCATTTTGTGTTTTGGTATAAGTGAACCTAGATTGGGTATTGAGAGTCTATCTAGTAAAGATTACGAAAAGATTACTAAGCGATCGCCATGAAATTTGTTATTGCTTTTTTGGTGCTTTGGATTTTATTCGGCATACTTGAATGGTTGTATCCATTGAGAAAAGAGCAAAAGCACTTTCGTCAAGGTTGGCTCACAGATGTTGCCCATTTTTTCTTTAATCACATTCTTGTGAATATCGGTACATATCTAGTTGCCGCCTTCCTATATACCTTTTTTAGAGGTGCAATTTCACCAGCATTGCAACTGGCGGTCAGGAGTCAACCTGTGTTACTTCAATTTGCTGAAGCTTTTTTTATTGCCCAGCTATCATTTTATGTAGTGCATCGCTTAGCGCATACAGTGCCTTGGTTATGGCGATTTCACGCAATTCATCATAGTAGTGCAGAACTAGATTGGCTAGCTTCGGCTCGTCTACATCCTTTGGAAATGATCATTGTGAATATTGCGGTGGGAGTACCACTATTTTTATTGGGATTCACAAGGGAAACTTTTGGAATTTATCTCGTGTTTAGTGCAATTTTACCGATTTTAAATCACTCTAATACAAAATTTCAGTTCCCGATTCTCGATCACATAATTGCAACACCTAACTTTCATCACTGGCATCACAGCAATGATCTCGTCGCTCGCGACAAGAATTTTTCTGGCTTTCCAATTATCGATTTATTTTTTGGCACATATTATGTCCCAAAAAACCAGATGCCCGTAACCTATGGAGTTGATGAGATAATTCCTCAAACCTACTGGCAACAGTTGCTTTATCCTTTTCAATCTCAATACAAATAATTTAGAAAGAGAGGTGCGATGCGAAGCAACGCACCTCTCTTTTTTGTACACCAATGTTCAAAATGGCAACGCAATTTTGAATATTGGTGTTAGCTACTTTCATAGGGAAAGCTGACAGTAAAGCAACTACCTTCACCGACTTTACTCTCAATGCTTACTTGCCCGCCGTGCAGTTCAGCAAGTTTCTTCACTAAATTTAAACCTAGCCCTGTTCCTGCATACTGACGACTGAGGCTGCTGTGAATCTGCACAAAGGGCTGAAATAGTCTGTTGATATCCTCCACAGAGATACCGATACCATTATCAGACACTGAAAAACGAATCTCAGGTTTAAAATTTTCTTCTGAATTTGCTCCTGAGAAACCTATAGCAACATTAGCTAAATTTGCTTCGAGATTGACTGTCCCATTTTTTTGGGTGAACTTGACAGCATTACTCAATAAGTTAATTAGCAACTGTCGCATTCTACGCTCATCAATCACGATCGCTGTTGGCACATCATCATGAATTATGAGATTTAATTGAATATTTTTTTGATTAGCTAGATGTTTAACAAAGCTAAGGCTACTGTCGCATAGATAGCGTACCGAGACCGATGTTAGATCTAGGGTAAACATCCCTGCTTCAATTTTGGCAACATCGAGAACATCGTTAATTAACTCCAAAAGATGTTGACCACTTTTTTGAATTGTTTTTAATGAACCCTGTTGACGCTGATTCAGTTCACCAAAAGCCTGCTCCAGCAAGCCTTCGGAAATCCCTAAAATGGCATTGAGCGGAGTCCGCAGCTCATGACTCATTGCGGCAAGAAACTCATCCTTAAGATTAGTAACCCGTTCTAGTTCTTTATTAGTTGCGATCAGCTTTTCATTACTCAACTGGAGAGCTTCTTCCGCACGTTTGCGATCGCTGATATTTCTCACTAATACTAGGACTTCATCTTCACCACAAGGACTAACCCGAACTTCCTCATAAACCCATTCGCCATATTTTTGGAGCTTGTGTTCATAGACTTGCACCTCGCCTGTGATAATTGCTTCATTGAATACCTCGAGTTGCTCAGCTAGAACTGTCGGCGATAAAACTTCAGAAATATTTTGCTGGATTGGGAAAAAGGCTTCTTTGTCTGGAACAATTGGCAACATACAATCAAGGCAAGTCCCATCTTGTTTAAGACGGAGTAGTAAATCGGGAATCGCATTGAGTATTTCTTGTTTGCGCTTTTCACTTTCAGCCAGATCGGCGGTTCTTTGCTGAATTCTAGTTTCTAATTCTTGATTGAGTCTATATAGCTGTTGTTGAGTAGTTTTTAGTTCATTGATATTTTGAATCAGCGCGATATCATACATAGGCTGATTTTCAGGGTCACGAACTATGGAAACACTCATCAACCCCCAAATAAATTGTCCATTTTTATGACAAAATCGTTTCTCAATATGAAAACCATCAATCTCATTGCTAAGTAGTTTCTGATAGTGATAGAGATCGATCTCCAGATCGTCAGGATGGGTGATCTCTTGAAAGGTCAAAACTTGTAGCTCATTCTCTGTATATCCCAACATCTGACATAGAGCTTGGTTGACAGCCAGATGTTTTCCATCAAGTGCTGCTACTGAAATTCCCACCGCAGCATTGTCAAATACACTTCTAAACCGCATTTCCGACTCGCGTAGTGCTTCTTCAGACTGCTTGCGATCGCTAATATTCCGAATAATTGTTAAAACTTCTTGATCGTTTACTTTAACTATCTGCACCTCTTCATATTGTATTTGTCCATTAATATTCCATTGCTGCTCAAAAGACTGAATTTTATTAGTAGCGATCGCCTGTTCAATTGCATGTAATTTGCGATTTGCTAAATCGTTGGGCAGTACATCTGAGAAATGTTTGTTGATCGGATCAAAGTCAGATGGGAGCAGATCAGTGACATAGTTGCTTGAGAAGCATTCTAGGTAAATGCCATCAGCACTAATACGATAAATTAGGTCGGGAATTGCATTTAAAACTGCTCGCTTTTGGGCTTCCACATTAACTAAAGTATCTTCAGCTAGTCTATTTTTTGCAAAGAGAATACTTTCTTGTGTAGCAACTCCAATTATTTTGTCAAAGTCATCAAGCACAGGTAGATGGCGGCATCGAGATCCGTGCAAGAGGTTGAGCATTGACTCTAAATCTTGAATTTGCGATCGCCTAATTACCATTGGGCAATCCGAAAGCACGTCAACAATCTTCAAGCTTTGGAGATTTACTTGCTTCTGCACTAGGTGCATGACATCCAACTTAGAAAAAATCCCGATTAACTTACTTCCATCAACTACTAGCACACAGCTTGATCTGGCTTCAAGCAATATTTGATCGGTAGGCTGCTTAGACGGTGATGAATCAAGTAATTGATTCATCAGCCTAATTGCGTCCAGTACCAAGATATTAGGTGAAACTATAATTGGGTTGCGATCGATCGCAAGGTCAAGATAAATGCTGTTTTGTACTAGCATTGGTTTAGTCGTTAATTGATTAAGAGCTTGTCTAGAATGTCGGTCGATTATGACCTCGTTGTAATTGGCATGAGCGCTCATGCTCATAAATTGGTTAGCCTCGCGGCTCAACGTGAAGCCAGAGTTGCTTGGGTATGGGATCATCAAGTAAAAGATGCTTATCTAAATATTGCCCAGATTGATCATATTTTACTGTTACTGAAAAATAAGATCAGCGATTGCCCTAAATCTGAGCGTTTGCAACTTTTTGCTCAGCAGATATCCTCGATTCGCGATAATTTTTGTCAGGCAGAAATATTAGAAATGCTGCAAAAAAATGGGGTTGATGTAATTGTCGGGGAATGTAAATTTCAAGGCAAAGTACAAAACACTCATATTTTAGAAGTTAGCGAAACCGCTTTCTCAGAGAGATCTAGAGCATTCTCTCAACGTAGTCTCAGTTCACGAGCCTATGCGATCGCCCATGACATCACACCACAACGGAAAATCTTTGGGCTTGCTGAACATAATTACTTAACCGCAAATCAGCTCCTAAATTTAGAAGATCTACCTAACTCGATCGCTGTTTTAGGTGATGACTCCCATGCTTGTGCGATCGCGCAAGCAATAAACTTTCTGGGTGTACATACAAGCTTAATTACTGCTCACCTTCATATTCTACCAAATGTGGATGTGGCGATTGCCCGTACTTTGCAGGCTCAACTAGAAGCTGAAGGGATCGAGATTTATACCAACACTCAAACGACTGCGGTAAGCCAGATTGAGTATGGTCGAACAAGAATTTGGCTAGACAACCATACGATAGATTGCGATCGTCTTTTAGTGCCCTTAGCGCCAAAAGAGTTTTACTTTCCTAGCGATCGCCATGTCTATCAATGCCACAGCGATCAGGATATTGCCAAGATTATGCAACAAACTTTACAAACTGATTTTTGGCGATCAGTCTCCACACCTAGCTTTTCTACGACAGTTGATGTATTGACAACACCAACTGTCGCTCAAATTGGGATGACTGAATTATCTGCAAAACAGAAGTATGGGCAGGACATATATATTTTGGAAAGTTCTACTGAGAATAGCTTATGCAAGATTATTTGCGACCATAAAGGGCTAATACATGGGGCAAGTATGTTTGGCGATCGCGCCAAGTTAGTGATTGAGGCGATCGCGATCGCCATGCAAGGAAAAGTCAAAATCCAGAATATTGCTGTTTTACAAGATTTACAGATTACAGAACAATGGGAAAAACTCCATCGTGATTGTCGCCAGCAAGCGAAATTCAAGAACTGGTTTACTTTTCGGCGTGATTGGAACATTTAGAAATAAAGACAGCGCTTAGCGCTGTCTTTATTTCTAAATGCGTGTTTGAGAAGTTTTGATTCTGCCCCCCTAGCCCCCCAATTCTGGGGGGAACCAGATTCAAGTCCCCCAGAATTGGGGGATTTAGGGGGCGAGAACATTTACTTTAGCTGAACTAAATGTTCCGAAATCGTTTTAATATCGAGCCTTCGGGGACATCTCGAATAATTTCGGTGATTAATGTTTTTGCACCAAGCTTGCCAGAGGCTCGACTCTGATCGATATCAGCGATGAGACTCTTAAATAGCAACAATAGACTTAAGCCCGACCCAACAATTTGGATATAGTGAGCAACTTCGTTATTAATGCCTAAACCTCCAGCAAAAACAGCGATCGCCAAAATCACCATTAACCATAAATACTTCTTCTGACTCGGATATTTGCCGATCATCCAGCTCACGAATAGGCCAGTAAAAATACCACTAATCAAGCCATCGACCCATCGCAAAGGTGATAGCAACATCCCGATTGCCTCGGCAATAAATACCATAGCTGCGATCGCCGTTGATGCTTGTAATTTTTGGATATGTCTTTGCGTGACCGCATTTTGGATTTCTAAAAGCGATCGCAATACATTCACGGCTAACAGTTCTTTCCCTTCCGTATTTAGCAAAGCTAGAATTCGCTCTTTTAAAGATTGGATATCAGGCTTCGGCTGTTCCCAAACTTCTTGACTATCGCGCCCATCACTATATTGAAGCCTTACCTTAAAAGGCTTCGGCTCTGCTGATGTCAAGACAATCTCTTGCGGTGAGATCAGCTTCTGCATTTCTATATTCTGTAATGCTTGATGAATGGCATGGCGATCGCACTTAGGATAGAGATCAGTTTTATTAAAAATCAACAAAATTGGCTTATAGGATTTTTGGAGATTAGCGATCGCTTCTTGTTCTAACCGCGTCATATCTCCAGCAATCACAAACAAAATTAAATCAGCTTGTTTAGCTGATTCCAAGGCAAGTTCTCCTCTTATTTCACCACCAATCTCATCAATCCCCTGTGTATCAATTAATCGCAGTTGAATTTTTCCGCCAGCATTCCACGCATACACTGCAACATCTTTAGTTGTGCCATGAGTAGCGCCCGTCTCGCTTAGCTTCTGTCCCAGCAAAGCATTAATTAATGATGACTTTCCCCGTGATACCATGCCAAAAAGTGCGATCGCGATCGCACTTTTATCTAGCTTCTCTTCAAGTGCTAATATTTCTACTAGCTCAGATTCCGTTAATTCTTTTTGAAATAAATTGCGATAATTGATTAGGCGATCGCGCACCTGTTGTGGATAATCCTGCATGAAAAAGTTAACCCAGAATATCTCTCAAATCAATCTCAATATCAGGAATTACGCCACTTTTAATCACTACATCACCTGTATAAATAGCTTCTTCATAAAAGCCTTCAACCCAAGATAGCAGCGTAATCTGACTACGTACAGGATCGACTATCCAATACTCAGCAATTCCTCTCGCAGCATATTCAGAGCGCTTAAAACGATAGTCTCTTGCTTCATTTTCATGTCCAGCAGATACGACCTCAATTACCACCAATGGCGGCGGCATATCATGGGTAATTGTTCCTCTCTTCGTCATCTCTAAAGCTATCCGACATTCTTCGCCCAAAATTATCAGATCAGGTATTCTGACCTTAGCTCTACGACCACTTACCTCAATCGAAACTTCTTTATATCTCAATAAATGGGCAGGAATAAATTTACCTAATGCGAACAATAATCGCATTGATACATCAGAGTTAAAAATTGATTCTGGGGGCATTGCAACTAATTCTCCATCCTCTAGCTCATAGCGGATATCACTGCCGTCATCATAGGCATAGTATTCTTCGTAGGATAGATACTTGACTTTGGGAATCGCGGCTTGAACCATAAATGTTATTCCATGCGCTGATTGAATATTATAAGCCCGAAAAGCCCTGCACTCAAGTGCGGGCTAAAAGCTCAAACCCGTTGAAACGGGTTAAGTATGCTCAAACCAAAACTGAGAAATTTTTAAAAGTGGTACTTTGCAACACTTTTAAAAAAGTTCTCGGTTTTGGTTTAGGGAACTCCAAAGAAAAAATGATCCTTATAAATCCCCAAAATATAGCGGCGGGCGCAGCCCACCACTATATTTTGGGGATCGATTATTTTGTGGAAGTCCCTTAACGAGTTAATCAACAGTATTCCATAGTCCACTTCAGTGGACTTGAGCTTTTAGCCAAGAACTTGAGTTCTTGGTTTATTTACGCTTTTATTAAGCATTTACTAGTTCTTTCATCGGAGCAGCGAGAGCTTCTTCCAATGGTGCGCGTCCTAGACGTTCTTCAAGAATATCCATTACCGTCCGCCCAAAGTCATCATCATCACGCTTCCATGCTTCTAGACATACTTCCCCAAAGAATGAACCTAGAGGTTCAGGATTCCAAAGTAACTTCTTGGCAGTCCAAGGCATCATGCTCATTGGGTTATAGCCTTTCTTGAGAATGTTGTTTTTGAAAGCATAATCTTCCAAATGGGTATGTGGTTGTAACCCAATGAAGAAGATCGCAGGTTCTACTTTATCCGCACCGAAAATAGCTTCCAATTCTCGGTGATAGGCGATCGTCTGACGTACTGTTTCTAGAGTCTCATCGATCACGTTAAAAGAATAGTTAACGGATACTAATTCATTAAAACCTGCGGCTCTGAGATCGCGACAGTTTTGTAAAACTGATTTGAGGTTATAGCCCATGCGCATTTTACGAACAAGTTCTTGAGAGCCGCTAGTAATGCCGATCTCGAAATAGCTCATACCTGTCTCTACCATTAACTGACAAAGATAAGGCGTGAGATTGTCAGCACGGATATAGGCTGCCCAATGAATATCAGTCATCCCCGATGCTTTGACTTTTTCGAGAAGTTCTACAGCATCATCAATAAACTTCTTCGCAGGAATAAACTGAGCATCGGTGAACCAGAAATTACGAACGCCGCGATCGTAAAGTTGGCGCATTTCCTTGATTACTTCATCGGTGGGATTGATGCGAACTTGCTTACCCTCGATTACCGTATAAATGCAATAACAACAGTTATGAGGACATCCCCGCTTTGTTTGCACACCAATATAAAAGTCGCGATCGCGGAAATAATAGTTGAAATCTTCCCAAATCGATTCAATATATTCGTAATTACAGGCGCTTTTTTCAATCGGTGCGGGCTGCTCATGGATTAATCTGGCGCGAGGCTTGGTTTCACCAGCCACATAGCAGCGATCGCCTTCGATTTCACGACCTTGTACTAAACGCTCTAATAAAGATTCACCCTCGCCAACAGAGATGATTGTTCCTTTGGGAAGGACGTTTCCTAATTGCTCATAAAAAACACTGACCGCACCGCCACCAATTACCGCCTTGGCTTCAGGGTGATATCGTCTGGCTCGACTTAAGCCGCGCTTGATTAAATTTGAGTTGCGCCAAAGCTCGGTGTAATAGGAGGTAAATAGGCGTAGTCCATTGACAGCGCCACGGAATTTTTTAAAAGGATTTTTGGCATAGTAAAACTCAAAGGCATTTTGAAGGGGATTGCCACCACGTCCGCCCACAGGTGCATAAATCTGAATATCACGCCATGAAAATACTAATAAGTTGGGTTGAAACTTGTCGATCGCCCGATCTAGCGCCCCATAAAAATCAAGAGGTGGCACAGTGCCTAAGTCAAAAATATTTTGTTGCACATGGGGTGCAACCTTATGAATGTGATCAGATAAATAAACTACGCCTATCGGGAAAATCGGGTTGCATGGAAGACGAATGTAGAGAATGCGATCGCAGCCTACGGCTACACCAGATATATCACTAGCTAAATCTTGAGGATCTTTTATGAAATCAGTGGTAGACATAGGATTTTATCTTTGATCTAAATTATTTCTTAATTGTTTTTATTATTTTGGGTGCTTTTACCGCAATTTTCATCCTTGAGAATCGCTGGATATTCACCGCTAAGTCTTTACATATCTTAATTATATTCACTTTCTCGCCAGTTCGGTAATCATGGGGATCGATAAATTGGGGATCAAACGGGGATCAAATTGGCGATCTCTGAATTGATAGTTGGTAGTAGTGTTTACAATCGCTAGTTGGTATTGAGTGTTAGCTTTATGTACGGGTAAAATGGCAAGATTAGTATTCTTGTTAATTCCAAATATATCGGCAGGGTTTATTTGGTTTAATTAGGAATATTTTTGGGTTCATGACTAACTTGGGTTGGTTTAATGTTCAAAAAATCTTGTTAATTTTTGCTTAAACAACTTTAATATGAAAATACTATGTCCATATTTGATCCGTTACCTGCTGGTTTGCATGACAAAAAGATTGTCTGCTCCTATGTAAATGCTACTAGCAAAATCCAAATAGCTCGGATCACCGATGTCCCTCAATGGTATTTTGAGCGAGTCGTATTCCCTGGGCAAAATCTTATATTTGAGGCGATCGCCTCGGCACATGTTGAGATTCATACAGGTATGATGGCAAGCTCCATACTTTCGGATACAATTCCCTGTGTCCAATTACAGGTAGAAGAAGCTAGCTGCGCCTTGCCAGACTGGGTTCCCATCAAACATATTGATGATGACTCACTTCACGATCCATCGGCGCTGCTGAACCTACCTGAACCTGAAGTAGTCTCCTAACAATGGATTTTCTGGTCTTCAATTTTTCCCAGTTTTTGAATTATTTAACCAGCATAAAAATGGACTTTTTGTCCCTTGATTATGCTTTATTCCTGCTCATCGTTACGGTTATTTATTGGCTCTTACCAAATGTGCAAGCACGCTTGTTAATTATTTTGACAGCAAGCTTAATGTTTTACTCATTTATCCAGAGGCAATATGTTTGGCTGTTGTTGGTGATGCTGGCGATTAATTTTTGGTTGGGAGGAGAAATTCGCAAAGGCGACAAATTTCTGAAGCAGTGGCTGCTTTTTGTGGGGATATTTTTTGATGTGCTACTGCTATTTGGGTTTAAATATATTCCTTTTGTCGCAACGGCGATCGGCAATATTACGGGTTTGCCAGTGGGCAGTTCGCTAGCGATCTGGGCGAAGACAAACATCGTACCGCCGATCACGCTCAGCTTTTTTGTATTTGAGTTAATTGCATACCTAGTTGATACCTATCGCGGTAATAGTCCCGCTAAGGATTTTCTAAATTTTGCAGCTTATAAGTTATTTTTTGCCAAACTACTATCTGGTCCCATTACCCGCTATCAAGAATTTGCACCTCAACTAATCACGCGATCGCGTCCCGTGTTGCCTGATATTGCCGAAGGTGTATGGCTATTTGCCTGTGGAGCCGTCAAAAAAGGCATCATCGCGGACAATCTGGCAAGACTAGTCGATCTTAGTTTTCGGAATACTGAACGTGCAGGCAGTATCGATCTCTGGTTAGCTCTATTCGCCTATGGCATTCAAATTTACTGTGACTTTAGCGGCTATATCGATATGGCAAGAGGTAGCGCTTTGTTATTAGGTTTCAAGTTGCCTCAAAATTTCGATTTCCCTTATTTCTCAGCAAGTATTTCTGACTTTTGGCGGCGTTGGCACATGACCCTCGGTGCATGGATGCGAAATTATCTGTATATTCCTTTGGGTGGTTCTAGGGGGGGGCTTTGGCGGACTTGCCTAAATTTGATGATTATCATGCTCGTAGTTGGGATTTGGCATGGCGCAAACTGGGGCTTCATTATTTGGGGTGTCTGGCATGGTGCGGCGCTGGTAGTACATCGCCTCTGGATGGAAGTTTGCAGCGTATTTGAAGATTTGCATAAAATCTGGAAGCCTTTGCCAATGAGACTCTTGGCAGTTGTGATCACACAGTTGGTAGTGTTTTTAGGCTGGATTCCGTTCCGCTTACCGAATTTAGCTGATACAAATATGTTTTTGCAAAGGCTCTGGGGCTACGAGAGCGATCCTCAGTTCGGTGTAAAAATCTATGTGGAATCTCTCGGTATTACAGCAGGACAGATCGCGTTATTACTATTTGGTCTATGTATGTGTTCTCTAGTTGCCTATCAATGTGATCGCGCCAAGTGGCAGTTAAATTGGCAAGTGAAATTATTTCTAGTCCCCGTCAGCCTTTTTCTAGTCAGCATCCTCAGCCCCGACAAGAAACTACCATTTATCTACTTTGATTTTTAGACTCTACTCTTTAGAAGAGGTACGAACAGAAATATACTTATCGTGCAGTATGGTGTAGAGATTTTCTGACTGGTTAATGATTCGATCAAGATCTTTTGAATCAAATACCAGCACTATGATTTTATCTACTAGCCAAGCGTCTCGAATTACTGTTTTTGCATCTCTTGTAATTCCTTGCTTGGAGAAGAAAATACTAACTTTTGCTCCAACTTCTCGCATTTTGCTGCAAAATATCCTTAAATCTGGTGCGCCAGCTTTTTTACTCCAATTTTTACATTCCACAATCAGCAGATAGTCAAACTCTGCAAAAAGTGTTGCAGTTATCTTTCTAACTTTAAAATCTAAATCTATTTCTCCTGCTTTACAATTTCGCCGCATCTTATTACAACTAAGATATGGAGATTCTAGGAGGATTCGTGCTAGTGATTCGAGGATGAGTCCAATGTTATCTCCCGTTTCTGGCTGATTGGCACGCCCTAATAAAATCTGGAGATAGTCTCTGACCTGATGTAATGCTTCATCTATTAAGATATCGGGATAAAGTTGATATTTTCACGGAAACTAAAATTATGTTGCGACTCGTTCATTTAGCGAAGCTTTCCTCCACAATGGTCGGAAATATGTGCTCAATTACCGAAATATAAGGCTGAGTAATGAGATCTTCTTTAAAAGCATAGGTCAGAAAAATATCGCTCTCGGAAACTGTAAAATTATGTCCACAGTGATCACAAGAAATTTCACGATCTAAAGGAAGATCTTTGTAGCTTTGATAGATTGCAATAGTTTCATGGCAAGCAGGGCAGCATAGCTCAAAGCTCTCAGATAAAAAGCCTGCCTGTACTAGCTTTGAAATACTTTCTATCCATGATCGCTCTTGTACTTGTATTCCTAATGTTTGATAAATGCGCGGGCTAAAGTGACTACCATAACCATTAGCACGAATGGCATACAGTAAAGTTTCAATTTGCTCGTTGATTTCTGGATTCTCTTTCGTCGATCGCCGTAATTTGCTTATGGGAGGAAGAAACTTGATTTTTCTGACTGCCAATAAAACGTATTCAATTACTTCCTCTGCAACATCGCTCATAAACCAAATATTTCCTTGATGGCTAATATGTAAGGATACTTTTGTTAAATGCCCTGAATGTTTGGTATAAAAAAACTCAAGGCGTGTTTCACGTAACTCGCCATCGCTAAATTTTTCTCTGAATTCCTCAGAGCTCTCTAAGTCATCAAGGGTCGGAGATGCAGACACATAAACAGTATCAAGATCACCTCCAAAAAGTTTGTATTTTGACGCTCTGGATTTAGCAATTAGTTCGCGCTTAAGAAAAGCCATGTCATTATCTGAAAATGTCATTGCTGCTACTTCTATTCCAAGCAAGCGAGAAATTGATGCGTGTAGCAGTTTAGTTTCGCGAATGCTGGCACGAGTTTCAACTAAAAATGTTCTGTCTAGAAGTCTAATATAGGCATCAATACGCTTTGTGGGAGTGATTTTCCTCAATTGGTAATTATCTTCAAGTTCGTATGATTTACCTGCATAGGTAAACTCTAGCCTCAGCTTGGTGTCACTCAGCCACTCAGCGCTATTAAATGAGGGCTTTTGGGTTAACTGTGGGTGTAGTTCCGTTGTAAAGGGATCGTTGTCTTGGTTATGGCGTAGTAGTCTATCTAGTTGTTGCTTAGTCAAGCTTTTATATTCAAGGGGCATTCCTAAACACACGGATACTTTGCCAGCAAATTTATGTTCGCGGATAACTGCATTGATCAGATCTCTTGACAAAACTTGCGTGTCAACTAACTGCTTAACTTCTTGTAGTAATTCTTCTTTAGTTGCATTTTTAGCTGGTTCTTTGTTGATTGAGTCAGCAATTAGTTCTCGGATAGTTTGTACATTGACATGCCCCAACTCTAGGATTGGGTTTGCATTCTCAATTTCGATATCTGTCTGCGTTGCCATAATATGCGGATGTTGATTACAGGAAAATGCAGTTGCTTAATCTAGGTTTTCCTATTGTACGCACTTTAAGCGAATTCGCCTAAATATCCTTTTTGTGTTTTAGTTAGGACTTTCAGCTTTTGGCTACTCTTACTTAAACAATGCGATCGCGACTACATTGGTTCAAGGCGAATAAGTTGCCCTGATTGTTCATCGGTCAGAATATAGATAAATCCATCTTTTCCTTGACGGACATCTCTTACTCGCTGACCGACAGGAATAGTTTCTTGAACTATTGTTTTATTACCTTCGATTTTGATGCGCACAACTGATTTAGATACTAATCCACCAGCAAACAAATTACCTTCCCAATTTGGGAAGATATTGCCACGATATAGTAACAGACCCGATGGTGCGATCGCAGGAGTCCACACCAATTTAGGATCGACCATATTGGGGCGAGATACTTCCTTGGAAATTTTACCTCCTGTGTATTCTTGGCTAAAGGTTACAACTGGCCAGCCATAGTTTTTCCCAGCTTCGATGAGGTTTAGTTCATCACCACCCCTTGAACCATGCTCGGTTGACCATACTTGCTTGGAGATGGGATCAGCAAATAACCCTTGAATATTGCGATGTCCATAACTCCAAATCGCTGGATTAGCACTAGCAGTTTTCACAAAGGGATTATCAGATGGAATAGAGCCGTCATCTTTAAGTCGTAGGACTTTACCAAGCTGACTATTTAGCTTTTGGGCTTGATTGCGAATCAACTCACCATCCAGTTGTAATGGAGGATTGCCTCCATCACCGATCGCAATCAGCATTGTGTCATCTGGCAGCCAAACAATACGCGAACCGAAGTGTTGATTCCCTGATTTTGAAGGTTTCACCTCAAAAATAACTTGTGGTTCCACCAGAGCTTTACCATCAAATTTTGCTCTCAAAATACTGGTGTGATTAGATTGGAAATTGCCACTGGAGTATGTGAGATACACCAAGTTATTTTGAGCAAAGCGTGGATGGAGTGAGATATCCATCAAACCTGCTTGTCCAGACACAAATAAATTGGGGATTTCAGCGATCGCAATTTGCTCTAATGATCCATTTCGGAAAATTTTGACTCGACCCACTCGCTCGGTAATTAGAATCGCGCCATCGGGCAACCATGCCATTCCCCAAGGTCTCTCTAAATCTTTGGCTACCGTAACTTGCTTGAAACTGTTTGGAGTAAGTTCTTTGTTAGTGGCGGTCGCCGATGTTGTAGGTTGCGCAACAATTGATGGATTGTTTGTTTCTGGGACAGTACAACTTCCTACGATCAGCGCAATCGCGCCAATTAAAAGGGTGAACGGACGGTGTAAATTCTTCATCGCTTTTGGTTGGTAATTTATAAATGATTATTGTGAATGGCGATCGCTTGTTTGCGATCGCTTACTTCTAATTTATGCAAAATCGTATGAATATGTACCCGCACTGTTCCTGATGAGATGTAAAGCAGATCGGCAATCTCTTGATTGGTTTTCTGCTCAGACATCAAAAGGAGAATTTCTTTTTCGCGTCGCGTCAAAGTATCAACTTTTGACCCAGATAAATTCTCAGGTGTAATCTCGGAAGATTGATTTTGAAAAATATTATGGATTTCAGCAGTTGCAGCGGCATCCCACCAAGATGCTCCTGCGATCACCGATCGCATGGCAAGAATTAAGGTCTCAGCAGCAACCCCTTTGAGGCAATAGCCCTGTGCGCCTGCGGTAACTAAACGCGAGATTAGCGATCGCTCATTGCGTGAAGTGAGTACTAAAATCGGTAAGTTCGGATGATTGAGCTTGAGTTGGCGACAGGTCTCTAGCCCACCAAGCCCTGGCAAACCGATATCAAGCAGGACAAGATCAAAGGGTTGCTGTTTGGCAAGATCGATCGCCGTTTCTCCATCGTTAGCCTCTGCTAAAACCGCGATTTTGGTTTCCTGTTGCAAACGCACTTGTAAACCAAGGCGAAATAGTTCATCGTCTTCAACTAACAGGATTTTAAGGTGATCTAAGGTCATTTTTTTTCAATAAACTTCGTTATGGCAGGCATAGATGGCGCTCTGTGCCATCTATCCTGTCGTTTAGGTAATGTCATGCGATGAATAGGGCAAAGTGGGTAAACGAAAGCCGAATATTGCGCCATGGGGAATACGATTTTCTGCCCAAATTGTACCGCCATGAGCTTCGATAATTTGGCGGGTTAGATATAAACCCAGTCCAGAACCAGTAGCTAAGCGATCGCTTTGTCCTTGATAAAACCGATCAAATAAGTATGGCTTTTCATCAATCTTAATACCTGAGCCAACATCGAGTACCTGTACAACCTGATATGAAGATTGGATTTCTAGCACAACTTCTACTTTTGCGCCTCGCGGAGAATGATTAATCGCATTGGTTAGTAAATTTGTAAAAACTCGCCGTAATTGGAAAGCATCACCATTCACCCACAGGAATTTGCGAAATTCCGACTCTCCATAATGCAGATTCAGATAAACGCTGCGGCTTGTAGATAGTCTCAAAAGCGAGGTTGCTACATCTTCCGCTAATATTGCGAGATTAATTGGCTCTAATTGTAATTGCAAACCTTCCGTTTCATTGCGATAGACATCAAGGAGGGTTTCCACTAATCTCAAACTATTCTGATGACTACGGATCATCGTTGCTACTACAGTTTTTTGTTTAGTATGAATAGTCCCAAACTGTTCGCGGTCAAAAGCTTGAAGCGTTTCGATCGCACCAAGTAACGGAGTTCGCAAATCATGGGTCAAAGTGTAAGCAAAGTCTTCGCGGACATTCATGATTTTTTCTTGGGATTGAAGTTTTGCCTGTTGCTGCACCAAAATTTGTTGTGTTTGTCGATCGCGATCGCTTAAGAAACTAGTTACGATTAATGCCAAAATCGTGACTAGCCGATTCACAATCATCGAGATTTGCACTTCTCCTTGTTTGGGAATCCATATATTTAATAGGGTGAGAATTACGGCTACTAAGGTGAGTTGCAAAGTGCTACGGCGACCCAATTGCGAATTGGCGATGAGGATTGGGCTGATGTAGAGATAACCCATGACATATTCGGGAGGTGTGGAAAATTCCAAAATAATCACTAGCCCAAATAGTCCCACAATTATCCAAAATAAATGCGATCGCCAAGATGGTTCGGATAATTGTTTTGACATTCCTCTAGCTTAGCCTCATGGTTTCTATCAATAGTTACATCTCATGCGTTAACTAAACAACGATCGCCTATGCAAAAAATTAAACAAATAGCGATCGCCTAAACAATCGAATAGAGCTGCTAAGCCTATTCCTAACAAGCCATCTTGATAAGCAAGGTGATTCGATGGAGTTATACTGTATTTTATCAATCAAAATTTAGTGTTGTCTATGAGGCAATATGTCTGAGTCGATCGCCTTAGAACTTCCCGAACCGTTGGCAAAAAAAGTTAAGGAAATTGCTGCGCTCAATCGACAAGGGATTGAAGAAATGCTGATTGAATGGATCGATCGCACTATTAATGAGATTCCCATAGATACTTTGCCTGATGAACAAGTTCTAATGCTTTGTAATTTGCAAATGGGTGAACAGCAGCAAAGGGTTTTTAGCGATGCTTTGAATGATGTCTCATGAAAGTAGTTGAGTCCTGATAGTGATTTTGAAGATTTCGCCGCAATTTTATTTTCTTAGTTATGATGGTTGTGATAAATCAGGCAAGATTCTTAGAAAATATGAAAGAACAAGATTTGTTAAATCGGATCTCTTCTAGTCCTAGAGTGATGGTGGGAAAGCCAGTCATTAGAGGGACTCGGTTATCTGTTGAGTACATTCTAAATCTGCTGGCTCATGGTGCAACTGTGACGGAGATTTTGGAAGAGTATGAAGGTTTGGTTGAGGCGGATATTAGGGCTTGTTTGCTGTTTGCGTCTCGTGCTTTGGAAAGTGCAAGTTTTATGCCTTTGGCGGAGATTGCTTAGGTGCGGTTTTTGGTGGATGAAAATACGGGTGTTGTGGTTGCGCGTTGGTTACGCAGTCAAAATCATGAGGTTTTCTCGGTTTATGAGGAGGCAAGAGGGACTGATGATGATGAAATTCTACAAAAGGCTTGGGATGAGAATTGGATTTTGATTTCTTGTGATAAGGATTTTGGTGAAAAGGTTTATCGGGAACGAAGACTACATCATGGGGTGGTTTTGCTTAGGCTTGAGGATGAGCGTAATGCTAACAAAATCAATGTTTTGCAAAGTTTATTAGAAAATTATGCGGGGCAGTTAGCGGATAGTTTTGTTGTAGTTACTGAGAAACAGGTTAGATTTGCTAGGGCTTTGTCTTGAGATGTTCAGAAAAATTTAAGGCTATGAAGTGAATCGAGATCGCTCTTTTCAAAAATTAATCAAACAGAGATCGCCACATAGTTTGTTTTGTGTACGCTCATCAAATGTAAAAACATTCCTTACTATACAAGACGATTTTGATGAGGTATAGGTATATTGTTATGACTAAACTCCAAGTCTCAATCAAGGGGGATATATGAAAACTCAAGGATATGGCTTCTTTATTACTGAGCCAAACGCTTATAAATCATTAGAATGTAATATCTGCGGCGCTGAATGCCTAGTTGAGCGTAACTTGCCAGCAAAATCAGGCTTTATATCGGCTATGGCGAGGATGGATAAACCTCGTGATGAATTTTCTTGTCCCAATCTAGAGGAAGAATGGCATGAACAGGCAGTACAACTCGTAATGGAAATAGAGAAAACGCCAAGCAAGCGTCTTGCACGGCTAATGCAGCAAGATTTAGAAGATGTGTTGAATGAAAATAAAACTTAATTTAGGTGATTTATATGCTTAAAGATTTTCGTGACCTCAAGAAATTTGCTGAAGAAGCTATCCGTATTGAGTACTTTGCGACTATGAACAAAGATTTAACTAAAGTTAAAACAAATCAGCCAATTATCGAAGTATTGGCTGAGATGAAAGCTAAAGATTTTGATGTAGTTCCTGTAATTCAAGGACAAAAAATATTGGGATATCTAGAAAGAAACTCTCTAGGAAGTTTTTCCAAAACATATGAATTTATTGGCGACATTACTGATATTCCTAAAATGTCTCAAGCCAAGGTAATCGATCTTAACAATCCTGAGTCTGACTCTTTAGAAAAAGCATTTGAGTATCTTCGCCGTTACAGATGGTTCTTCGTAAAAAGAGATAAAACAATAGTAGGAATCGTAACACTAGACGATTTAAAACACCCAATAGTTTCTTTGTATATTCTTTCTAAATTACTAATAGTAGAGGCTGGACTTCGTAGATTGTGGGGAACATATACGAATATTCCAACTCCCGATGCACCACCCAAAAAGACTAGATCAGATGCATCACCTAAAAAGACTGAATCAAAAGAACCTACAGTTTTCAAAGACATTATCGATAATGTCAAAAAACAGTCAGAAAATAACTATGACAGTATAATTCGACATCTCGGTTATACGGATGTTTCATTTCATGAACATACAGATGATATGGGCGTTGTTGCATAAAAAGGGTAGGGGAAGGTAAATTAGATATTAATCAGGAGATGAAACCGTAACAAATGAAACAGCAATATCAGA
>NZ_PDDM01000041.1 GCF_002914585.1 Pseudanabaena sp. BC1403 | reverse complement strand
CTATGCTGTAAGCTGCTGTCATTTTCGTTTCTTTTTCTGTCTCTTCTGTTTCAATTTTATGTCCTATCTTAACCTTACTTTGCTATAAGTTCACGGCTGCGAGGCTTTCTAGATTCCAAAGTAGTCTCTCGGTTTTGGCTAAACCTGTAGTTACGGCAGTTGCTTGTTCTGGTTCGGGGAGTTTGGGGATGGTACTGGCAATTTGACTAATTTCGACAATTTGGTCACGCCATGCGTCATTGAGAATACGAAATGGTTTCTTATCCTCTTTGTCTTCGGCGAGTAGCTTTTGGAAGTGTTTGCCAATGTCCTGCAAGTATTCGCTTCTTTCGGCTTCTGGTATATATTGGGCATCCCATCGCAAGGCTTCTAGCCTCATGCCCAGATTGGCGACTCTGCCTGTGGGGTTATCAGCAGCATTAACGGCTGCACTAGCTAGGGTGGCAAATCCATTGGCAACATCACGGGGAATCTTCTTTTCTTTTTCGACTTGAATTGGTTTGTTCTCTGGCAGATTCTTGTCAATTATTTCTTGGATTAGGGTTGGATATTGCTCAATAATTTTCTGGGAACTGGCTTGTTGTTCGGGTGTTAGTTGACTAGGAATTATCCCCACGCGATCGCCGTCAAAGTCGATGACTAGTCGTTTGGCATCGTTGGGATTGAGATAGCAAACTCCTCTCTGCCTATAGGCTTCAGGATCTAATTCACGCAGAACCGTGAGGTTATTCGTAAATACGTCAAAGTTGGCAGCATTAGCCACGGGACTGCGATAGATAGCAACTTCAGATCCATCGGGTAGTCCTGTAAAACTGACTTCGCCTTCTTGCAGTTGGTTGTGGGGTTGAGCGATGCCACTGGGGACGTAAACGCCTCCTGTGGCGACTTCTTGCCATTCACTTTGCAGGAATTCTCGCAGGCGTTTGGCGATATCTTCCATTTCTAATACTTGGCAATGACCGCCTTCAATCAGGTCAGTTTTGAGGATGTCATAGAGCCAATCTTGGTATTCTTCGTTAGGTGAGGCTACTATCTCTCGTTTAATTTCATTGGCTGTTGTGTTTTCTTGTGGGCTTAATCCCAGTTCTAGTGCTAGTTCTGGCTCGATGATTTGGGTAATGTTAGCGCGATCTCCTGTTGCTTCTTGCCTCTGCTGTAGGCGCTTTTCGTGGCGCTCGATATACAGTTGCGCTATCTTACGCGGGTCGGATTGGGCTTCAGCTAAGCGTTCGGCTTTGATTTTCAGCTTAGGCAATACGTCTGCTTGGACTCCTTCAGGGAAGAAGACTAAAGCTTGAGTACCTAGTTTTTGTTCGGTGTATTTAGCATCTTCTTTTCTTGACCAGAATAGACTAATCTCATGGATTCCAGTGGTAGTAGTTTTGTTGTCGCCTTTGATGCTTGATTTGGCAATAATCCCATCGACTTCTAGGGCTTGACAGAGCAAACTGGCTCGGCATGTGCCTTTAATCACGCCATGCCATTCAGGTACGGCGGCGCGATATTGAAATGGGCGATTTGGTTCGGCTTGCAGTTGGGTCGCGAGATCTGGTGAGATCAGGCTATAGCAGTCTCCCAGTTTGCTGGCGATTAAGCCCATTGCTTTATCGCTAATGGTGATGCCATTGCTTATGGTGATGGTTTGCTTTCCCCAATCCGCTTGGTAAGTTCCAGTGGCTGGATCTTTATTTAGGGTTTCATCATCAATGATCAGGATTCTGGCTTGCTCTTTGAATATGGAGGTCTTGGCTTCAGATACGGGCAAACTACCATAGGCGACAGCATCGCTGTGATTAGTGAAGATTTCTTGGCTTACCTTTTCAGAAATCTCGCGATCGCCAAAATAAGCAGTTCTTCCATTGGCAAGAATTAGGTACAGTCCTTGCTCTTGCAGTCGCTCGATGTCTCGCTCAGTGATGCCATCGTACATCTTGCCAACGGCGAGTTTACTTGGCTCAATGTCTTTCCAGATCTTCAGTTCGAGGTAGCTATGCTCAATAGTTTTCGGAGGCAATGGTAACTCTTGCCCTGTCTTCAGGTCAATCTGTCTAAATTCCATATTGTCATTTCTCGCTAGAATTCAAAGTCAATTTCTGCTTCTTTATTTGGTTTAGTTTCTTGTGTTTTCGGTTTGGCTTTTGTCTTTTTGGGCTTTGGTTCTGCATCTTCGTCATACAGGGAATACTGTGATTCATAACGGGCGATGTCATCAAAGCTGGCTAGGCCTTCGCTCAGTAGTTCGTCGTAGGTATAGCCTGCGTCAATCTTGGATTGGATATTGTTTCTCATTAGTTCCTCTTTAAGTGCTTAGGATTGAATACAACGGGTTTGGGAAATCGATGATTGAGAGATTACATTCTATCAATTTCTCTAAATTGATGATTGAGAATATTGTTCGTACAAATTCTGGAATTGTCAATACTCCGTTGATGGTAGTTTTGTCTTCACCAGCGAATCGCTAGATTTTCCAATAGTCTCACGTTAGCTGTATTCTGGTTTTAGTTTCATTTCTTCTTTATGTCTCTGCTCAATCTCAATCAAGCTGATTTGTCCGACATTCGTTTAATTGCTTCTGATGTTGATGGCACTCTTACCCAAAATGGGAAATTCTCTTCTAATTTCATCTCGACTCTTCTGGATTTACAATCAGCAGGAATTAAAGTCTTATTGGTGACTGGTCGCTCGGCGGGGTGGGTCAGTACTTTGGTAAATTATTTACCTGTTGCAGGGGCGATCTCGGAAAATGGCGGTTTGTTTTTACAGCCCAATGGTCAACAAGATTTACTCTCTTCGATTCCTAATTTATCTAGACATCGCATTCTTCTAGAAAATACTTTTCATCACATTAAACAGAAATTTCCTAACCTTCAGACTTCCTCTGATAATCAGTTCCGTATTACCGATTGGACTTTTGATGTCAATGATTTATCAACCGATGAAATTCAAGCCATCTCTTCGCTATGTGATCAAATGGGCTGGAGTTTCACTTACAGCAATGTTCAATGTCATATCAAACCACTGCACCAAGATAAAGCAACTGGCTTAGATACAGTGCTCAAAAATCATTTTCCTGAAATCAATTTGCAGCAAGTCCTAACCGTTGGCGATAGTCCCAATGATGAGACGATGTTTGATGCTACTAAATTTCCCATATCGGTCGGTGTGGCAAATATTCATCATTATCAAGACAAAATGCTGCATTTACCCCAATACGTTACTCGTGCTTCTGAGTTTGCTGGTTTTTCTGAGTTGGCAAAATTATTACTGCAAAAGTAAAAAGCGGCGCATCGCGTCGCCTCTTATTTTTTTTGGAAAGGACTTACAATTTAGCGATCGCCTCTTATCAATAGCAAATGTTGGGATTGGATATTGGGTAAAAATAGTTTCGCAAATAGCGGTTATTGATGCCTACAAACTGTTCAAAATGTCTAGAGATAAATTTTTTAAATTTTATGTTTCAGATCTTGAGCGATTGATGTATGCTTAGTCTGAGGTTTTTTATCTACAGGAGATCCCCTTACTAATTTTCCCCTTCCACATCAAAAAAGCCAGCGACTGCAATCACTAGCTTCTTGATGACCCGAAGGTACTTAATCGAATAAATGGAAACGGACGAGTTTTGCTTTGACGAGCGAAGAATTTGTTCAATGCTTTCTTATATCTTAACGCAAGATATGAATTTAGCAACACTTTTTGCTGCAAATTTTTTAAATTTGGCAAAAATAATTTTTGAACTGTTCTAAAAAGTCTTTCCGTTTCCTGATTGAAATCGCTACAACCCTTACAATCAGGACAATTTAGATGTTTTTAAATTTGCAAGTCTTGCTTCGGCAGATCTATAAAAAGATCGCCACTAGCAAGCTCAATGGAGGTGGAAATTAATGAGCCTCCAAAACAATCAGTATTCTAGTGGCAAATTTTCACCCGCAAGATCGGATCGACCTTGTCCAATTTGCGATGATGTCAAAGGTAAATGTCGGATTATCAGTGATGATCTTGTCCTGTGCATGACCTATCCTACTAATTTAGATCTGTCAGGTTGGCATTATCTTGGCGAAACGAAAGGTAGTTACTACGCTGGGAAATATGTTAGAGACCGCCAAGAGTCTGAAACCGAGCGTCAACAAAGACAAGAAACTAACCGCAGACTTAAGGCAGCCCAGCAAAAATCTGAACGTGAACGATTTGCTAAATTACCTGATGCTACTCAGAGAGATCGTCTATTTCAGGTTTATTTTCAAAAGCTTAATCTCAATGAATCTGACATATCCGATCTTCAACGACGCAGATTGACCGAACCTGAAATTGAAAATTTGGGCGCAAAGTCGATGAAGGCTGGCTATGTCGTCCCAATTCGGAACCCCCAAGGACAAATTTTAGGCGCTCAGATTCGACTGAGAGATACTGATTCTGGCCGCTATCGCTGGCACAAACCATATGGGATTGATGCTCGACAACAAAATGGCGAGCTACCTCTTGCTTTTTATGCTTACTTGCCTAGGATATTAGATCGAGTAGTTTTGGTTGAGGGGACAGGCGTAAAACCTTTTCTTGCAGCTAAGATTCGTAAATGTTCTGCTATCGGTGCTTCTAGCGGTCAGTTTGTATCTTGCAAAGAAACTTTAATTAGCTATTTGCAAGATATTAGCGCTAGTCCAACATTAACTAGACTGGAATATGCGATCGATGCTGGTGACGTTGTTAACAAACAGGTAATGCGTCGCCATGAAAATAATTTAGATTTTCTAGTTGAGCTTGGCTATAACATCGACGTATTGTGGTGGGGGCAGTTCACCAAAGATGATGATGACATCGATGAATTGCCCGATCGCTCAAATATCCAGCTTTTAACGATCGCACAGTTCTTTGAAATTGCTAAATACAAGCCAAGAACTAAGTCTTCTCCTTTTCAATGGCTACAAGATAAGTTGATTCCTAAGCCTAAAGCTAAGGGCTTTGCGCGATCGCATCAAGTCACTGTCACTAATCCTTCTTTGGAGTATAAATCTGGCACGAGACTGGAAACTTGGCGTAATTCACTTCAAGCCCATAAACATGTTTTGGATGCTTCGGCGACGGGTACGGGCAAAAGTCATGATGCAGGTTTGTTGCGTCCTGAGTTACTAAATGGTGTTGAAAAAATTATTTATGTCTCGAATGATTCTCGTAATGTCACTACAGAGACTTTACAAGAATGGCAAATGCTGCCTGCTCGTCATCGTGGCTTGACTGATAAAAACGGTAAGTTGCGGCGGGCTAACTATCGTGATGATCTGCATACTAAGTCTAATTGCTCCCGCACAGGAGCGATCGCAGCCTTACGGAATAAGGCTATTTTTGATACTCGTATCGTCTGCGAGACTTGCCCTTTACTCAATGCTTGTCGTCATTCTAGTGGTGATGGTTTTGGCTTTAGACATGAACGAGCAATCGCTTTTAAGTCAAATATCCTACGTTCTCATCCTGCTAGTTTGCCCAGTCCTGATGATTATGACTATTCAAAGACTTTGCTTGTTTGGGAAGAAGTAGGAGAAAGCATTGTAACTATGCGTCAAATTCAGGTCGATCGCGCCGATATTGATGCGGCGATCGCAAAGCTTTCACGTACTGATATTGAGAATAGACAACAAGCGATCAGTCTGCTCAATAAGTTACATCATTTGTTAGAAAATAAGTCTCGATTTGGTTTGGATTATCACAAAATTAAGGAAGCAATCCCTGAAATAATTGATAGCTCTCTACTAGCAAATGTACTTGAACCAGATTTATCGATTCTTGATACGGTTGATGGAATTGCTGATTCTGAGTTTGATCATGCAAAGGGTAAAGACAAGCGTGAGCTGGCTAGGTTAAATTCTTTACTCAAGAGTGCTACTACACTTCATTCGGTTGAGTTCGAGCAAAGGATCGAGCGTGAGGTATTAAAGCAATGGCTCTCAGAATTTCTGGATATTTTATCTGGCAAGATTCAATATGGTGATCTACATATTCAGAATGGAAAGCTTACGGTTTCGCTCCTCGATGCTCGTTTGCGTGAAATAGCGAATAAGTCTGCATCAAATCTTTATCTTGATGCCACAATTAACCAATCACATTTAGAGATGAAGTTGGCATCTCATATTCATGTGGTTAAACAAGCAGATATCTCGCAGATGCCGACTATTTATCAAGTTGCTGATATCGGACGATTGGGAATGCAACGTGGTAATGAACAAACTCGTCAGGCTGAAGCGATCGCCTCGCACTTATGCGCTATTGATCCGACCACCAAAAGCATTGATTTTAAAAAGTTTGATGCTGATGGTGCTTGGTTTCGAGACTCGCGTGGCTCTAATGATTTTAAGGATGCAAAAACCTTTGTCGTGACTGGCACTCCTTGCCAGAATATCGCCGCACTTAAGGCTGAGTTTGTGGTTTTAACTGGGTTTCATCCTGAAGAAGAAGACCAAGCTTTTACGGACTTTATTGATCGCCATATTTTGGCAAATGTTCGACAATGTTTTGGGCGTAAGCTTGGTAATCGTTTTCAAGAGGGCGATGTAATTTACTTTTTATCTGATTTTGATTTAGGAGATATTCCTCATATTCAGGTTAAAGCTAGTGACATTACGCCTAAGGCAATGAGTAAAAAGGAAATATTTAGAACCGAAGTCTCGCAGCGTTTTTATGAAGCTCTGTCTGAAGGGATTGATTTAGTTTCGATGTCTCAAAGGCAAATTGCAGATTGGCTGAACATTTCATGGGGTAAATTTCGGCACCATTTTGACTGGATCGACGCGCTATTAAAGTTCTTATATAGCAACCCGATCCAAAATTTGGATGAAAATCTAGATCTACAATTCAATGACGCAGAATATGAGCAAATAGACTTTTGGGCTAGTGTAACTGAAAGATTTTTAAATGATGCTATGCCGATGAAAACTACTCTAGAAGGTATTTTTGAGTTCTTTGCTGAGCATATCCCTCAATATTTGCATCAGTCTGTAGTTACTAAGTTATCTAGCAATAACAGCAATCGTTTATTTTCTGTGCTTGCTCTTATTGCTATGAGGTCGTAGCTACATTTCACTTAGCAAATGTTAAAGAGATTTTCTCTCTAAAAGTAGCTTTGCTTTATCGGAGCAATATTTTTCAAAATGCCATGGGTTCTATTGTCCTTGCTCAAGAGCAGCCTCGATCTCTTCAAGCTTTTTCTGGAGGATTGCGCGTATATCAATTAGTTGTTGAGGTTCTATATTAGTGAGATTAATTTTAGAAAGTTTTTCTACACTGCGATTTATAGCTATAAACTCCTTGGATGAAACGTTATTTTCTTCTAAATATTTTGATTTGACTTGAGATATAAGTTCTCTTGTCTTGGCGACTGTCAAATCCTCTTGGATTACCTGTTCTGTTGTTTGAATGCGTTCTTTAGTCGCTTTTGCTTCGGAGATTTTTAGTGTTTTGGCTGATAGTACTGAAAGTGCCAAAGCATGTGCGCCTTTAAGGCCTTGTTCTCTGATTGCTTGTTTTAGATCACTGGGTAGTGAAAGCATGGGCATAAGGTTTGCCTTGACTGAAGTAGGGTTTAGAGCCAAATCGAGTAATGCTAAAAGTAGCTTCTCTTCATCGTCACTAACATCTAGATTTTGCAGTCCCGTCTTTTGTTCTTCTTGGGTAACTGTAACTAGATTTGTGAGCTGACTGGCTTGTTTTTGTCTTTCTAAACGCCTTAACACAGTTGAGAGGAGGGTTAATATTCCCTCAGTACTCATACTTGTGATACTTGAGACTTCTTTGAGAATTGCTTCAGCCTTGTCTAGAGGGTTAAGATCTTCATGATGAATGAAAGTAAGTAAAGATCTACGATGCAGGTCATTGGGCATGATGGCAATGACCGATCTCAATGTTTTCCAGCCCAAGATTTTTGCCGCTTCCCAACGGCGTTGTCCATCCAATAGTAGATAGGTTTCATCCTGGGGGATAACGATTAATGGGGTAATCTGACCATCTTTTTCCATGCTTCGTGCAATGGTTTGAATGCTTTCATTGGTTATGGTCTGCCGAGGTTGATTGGGGTTTGCTTGGATCTTTTTTACTTCAATATCTTTTTCACCTGACTGTTCTTTTAGCTCTATTCTTAGCGCTTCGATCTGTTTTTCTAATGCTGGAGACTGCGAAGATCGGAGCTTTTCAATTTCTGTTTGCAGTTCGGCAATGCGCTGGGCTTGGTCAGTTGCCTGAATTGCACCTGTAAATCTTTGTGAAATTGCTGGAATCTTACCCATTAGATTTTTGCTCCTGCCTTGACTAGTTTAATGATGTCTTCTGCGATCACCTGAAAATCACTGCAAGCAGGATGGTTTGGGCGATATTTTTGTAGTGGTAAACCGTTAGCACTTGAGTTCTTAAACTCCGATGAATCGCGTATATGTGGATATAGCTTGATTCTTAATTGCTCGGTTATTTCTGGCAACTGTTGGAGATATTGACGATGGATCGCCCGACTGCTGTCATAGAGACTTGGCACTAGTCCAAATATTTGAGGACGGGGATCGAGCTTTAGTTCGTCGCAAATAGCTATCGTCCATTCCACTAAATCTGCAACTCCAGAGATTGATTTCATCTCTAGTTGAATTGGAACGAGTAATCCTGTACTTGCTGCGATCGCATTTTCACAAATCATCCCCATTGTCGCTGGACAATCTAATATCACTACATCATGTCTGAGTGGGTGGCTCTTTAAGCGATCGGCTAGTGCATATTCCCCTCGGCGACGAATCACTAGATCGTCTGCTAGTTTAGCCATACTGGGATGCCCTTGGCAGACTTCGATATTGGGATGTCCCCATGCGGGAACTAACGCCCAGTTGCCTGTGAATTCTTTGGAGAGCACTCCAACAATGGAGTGCTCTAAATCGGTAGATGGTAAACCACAGAAAACATCAAGTGCGCGTTGGGGATCTAGATCGATTAATCCCACTGAGATGTG
This sequence comes from Pseudanabaena sp. BC1403, assembly GCF_002914585.1. Lineage (NCBI taxonomy): Bacteria > Bacillati > Cyanobacteriota > Cyanophyceae > Pseudanabaenales > Pseudanabaenaceae > Pseudanabaena > Pseudanabaena sp. BC1403. The sequence continues at coordinate 23,456 of NZ_PDDM01000041.1, read as the reverse complement.
ATGCTTGGCTAGCTCGTATGCTAAATGCACAGCAAGTGTGGATTTTCCGACTCCGCCTGCATTTGCAATGATTCCTATGACTATTTGTTCTTTTGGCATATTAATGTTTTGAAGTCGTATTTTAAAATACGACAGGTTATTAGGGTGATGATGGAATAGAGCTTTTAGGAGTAGCAGCGATCACTGTCGTGTTTTATTCTGAGATTTGACTTTGGAGGTAGTTGCTAATTACTAGTTATATGTTTGTCGTATTTTGAAATACGACAGGTGGTTATTAGATTCTGATGCTGCTGATCGGTTGGTTAAATACTCGATGTGGTTCTTTTGTACGAGTGCGTAGCGTGTTACAAGTGACGATTGATATATTATCAGAGGTTTAAAGCAATTTACTGTCAAGATTATAGTTGTTCCAAACTATTTCAAAAAAACTACAATCAATAAATTTTGGGATAGTGTTGCTTAGTAACACTTCCCAAAATTTATTGATGGGGATTTTAAGCAAAGTTCCGTAAGTTTAGTAACGATCGCCATAACGGAAGTTATAGTCTTTAAATTAACCAATCCAAATTTTCCTTGAATCATAAAACCATCCTTTTTGCACTAACTTGAAATCACCCAAAAGCAGCCCCAGCCAAATCTCTACTATTGGCAATTGCAAAGCCATTTGTAAATCTTGTAAGCATATTGGAGAAGAATTATTAGCAATACAACGCGCGATCGCCTCAATCCAAGCTGAAACATTCTCAGTGTGAGCAGTACTAATCGCTTGTTCAAACTCCTCCTCCAAGCTAAGCAAACTTTCCTGTTCTAAAGCTTGAATCAAGACCTCTTTATCAATTGCGCCAACAATCGAAATACCATTTTTTTCATATTCTGGAGACTTTCTAGATAAACTCTGCAAAGGCTCAATGAACTGATCAAAATCCACCACCATAGACTGACGCACATAACGATCAAAAGCATCATCAGCCATGATCGGCTCCCCATTAGCTGTACGAGAATGTAACTCCTCAAATAAAAAGCTAGAGCGATCGCAAAACAAATCAGCAATCTGACAAACCGCTTCTCCTGCTATTCGTAACTGCGATCGCGTATCAAGATCAACCAGAGTCAGATCTAAAAGCTCAAACACACTTGGCAAATTAGCATCTTCAGGAGTTTGCCTCGCAGTCGAAAGGACATCCCATAAATCCAACTCAAGCTGTTTAACTTTCATTGTCACACCGAAAATTAATTTGAATGACAAGGGCAAGGACGCAAAGGACAAAGCCAAGGATCGAGACGTTCTTGGCTAGCAAATTTCTTAATCCCATAATTTGACTCTAGCAAAACCAATACCTTCTGCACATAAGTATGCACTTGTGTTGCCACCATTCCCGCACAATGAATTGGTGGAATTGCCGCGAACTTTTCTTGTCCTTTCCAAACTTGAGCCGCGATAGCATGAATTGGTGTATCTGTTCCCGACTGTCGATAAACAACTAACACCGCCCAAAAAATCGAGGCGAATTCATCAATATTCACAACTAAATCTTGATCAGTATCAACCCGTTGACGAGAACGAATTAGATTACGGCGATCGCGATGACGGACATAGGAACGACGACTATAGCAAACCGTAGGATTCCAACAGCGATCGCCATCATTGCCATGAAGCTCTTGAGCCTGAGTCGCCGAAAGCATTGCACACTTCTTACATTTCTCTGGAATACTTTTAGTCATATTTAGGACAGAAATAACCTAATAGAAATCGCTAAGGCTTCCTCAGATGTGAGGTTTAAGCTCAGTTAGCGTATGCTAGGAAACAAGTGTGTTATGAATACATATTGTTATATACAGCTAAAAGCCTACCAATCGTTAACTATATCTTGCACTACTGAATCTATGCTCCGATCTATTTTTGAAACCTGTGTACCACGCGATGAGGTGCTTGGCGGTAACTTATCAGAGGATGTATTTGCTGCAAAATTAAAGCAAGTGGTGGATGGTAATGCGCCCTTAGTTTATCAAGATCCAAATACTTTTTTTGCGAATACTTTTCCGACAAATGGACTCAAGACTCTTATATCTGAAGTATTTGGACGTTTAACAGGTGCAGACACTGGTTCGCCTGTAATTCGCTTAGAAACCAGTTTTGGAGGAGGTAAGACCCACGATGAAATAGCGATTTGGCATATTGCGAAAAATGGAAGACTAATAAGCGGGTTAGATAGATTTGTAAATGACATTACAATTATTCCAGATCGCCCGATCCAAGTAGCGGCGATCGCCTGTCAAGATCTTGACCCTGTAAATGGTGTATTGCATGAAGAGTCAGGGATAAGAGTACATACACTGTGGGGTGAAATCGCTTATCAAATTGGCGGGGTAGAAGGCTATAGCTTGCTTAGAGGTTCGGATGAGCAGAAAGTTAGCCCAGGAACAGTTGTCATCGAAAAGCTGACCAAAAAAGAACCGACGGTAATCATTCTTGATGAAATTGCTCAATATTTGCGTCGTGCTAAAGCGATCGCAGTGGGAAAAAGCGATCTATCTGAACAAGTCGTTGCATTTCTATTTACACTGATGGACTTAACGGCAGCCTGTAACAACATTGTATTTGTCTACACTCTAGCTTCGATATCCGATACCTTTGGCGCAGAAACCAACGATCTAAAGGAAGCATTGCAAACGTCGGCTCGACAAGAAAGGGTACTTAGTCCCAGCACAGATATAGAAATTTACAACATTGTTAAGCAGAGGATTTTTCAAAGTATTAACGATAAAGCTGCTGATATTGCGGCAAAGGATTATTTAAGCGTTTATAAATCCAGTCGCCTAAATCTACCTGATGGGTGCAAAGATGCGAACCATGCTCAAGTATTGCAGTCCAGCTATCCATTTTCGCCAGAATTGTTTGACTTACTAACCAAAAAAATTGCATCGATTCCCAATTTTCAGCGTACAAGAGGGGCGTTGCGACTACTTGCAATGGTGGTAAGGCATCTCTGGCAAGATATGTCGGTATGGATACCGATGATTCATCCACATCATATTCCCATTGGTTTAGATGAAGGTGTGACCAGTGAATTTACGTCACGATTAGAGCGTCCATTGATGCGAAGCCCAATTCAGGCAGATATTTTTAATACTGATGGGAAACTTGCCCATGCCCAAATACACGATCAAGAGTGGGAGGCAGCAGGTAAGTCGCCCTTTGCGACATGGGTAGCGAGAACAATCTTCTTGCATTCCATTAATCAAGGTACTTCCGCAGGTATCCGCCGAGCCGAGCTAAATTTAGCTTTGCTGATGCCTACGGTTGAGATTAGTTATATTGAACCTGTGTTAGATCGATTAACGAGCGTGGCATGGTATCTGGATATCGATCCGATTACGACGATCGCACGTTTTAAAGAAGAACCATCGATCAATAAAATTATTGCGGAAGAGAAAGAGCAGATTGGTAATCTTACAGCGAAAGACCATCTGCGATCGCGTCGCGATAGTATTTTTGCCAACAAAGTCTTTACCTTAGTTGCTAGTCCTGAAAGTTCGGGAGATGTTGACGATAAACCTGATGATATTGCTCTCTGTGTAATTGACTTTGACCAAGGAACCGTGAATGCTTCAACCGATGTTGCACCTAATCTAGTTGAGCAAATCTTTAATAACACTGGAGAGTCTGGTAAGTTCCGCACATTTCGGAATCGGTTGCTTTTCTTGGTGGCAAATAAGCAGGAATTAGATCGGGCGATCGACATTACTAAGGAGCATCTTGCCATTCAAAACATTTTGAAGTCACCAAATCGCCAAGAGGACTTATCAGAAAATCAGCGTAAGCAATTGCGTGAAAGAGGTGGTATCAAAGACCTAGATGTAAGAGTTGCCTTAACAAATACCTATCGCCATCTTTTTTATCCAACTAACGATCCAGTCAAAGCACCGAAAGGATTGCTCCATTTCACTTTACCTGCGGAGTCATCAAGTGATGTCAAAGGCAATAAAAACCAACAGGATGTGATTCTCAAGTCTTTAAAGGATTGTCAAAAAATTCGTTTAGAAGATGCGGGAGCATTTGCACCTGCTTACATTCTGCAAAAGGTTTGGTTAGCAGGAATAGAGCATTGGACAACAAGAGCCTTAAAAGAAGAATTTGCCAAAAATCTAGGATTACAGATGTTGCTTGATGCGGATATTCCCAAACTAAGAGAAACCGTCCGTAAAGGTATACAGGAAGGTCAATGGGATTTAAAAGTTGGTGCTAAGGTTTATATTCGTGGTGATGATGGTAAGTTGCCAAGTCTACCAGACACAATTGAATTTTCCGATCGCATGGAATTATATCGGCGTGGTATTCTCAAGCCACCTGAGCCGCGTGTGATCGAGTTGTCTGCTCAGGTGATGCCCAGTAGTGAATTAGCAAAAACTGTTAATTTACGGTGGCGATCGCAAGGTGCTTTATCAGTAAGGATTTATCAAGATGGGATATTGATCGCTGGTGAATTTTTACCATCGGACAATCATCAGGTGCAAATTAGTCAAACCACGAATTTTAAAATTGTGGCTGACTATGGCAATGGGGAAACCGCAGAGCAGGAAACTAGAGCCGCGATCGTTTCCTATGAAACTCCAACTGGCAAGGGTTCAGCGACAAATGGACATGATGCACCTTCAATTTTTGAAGTAAAGCCTGAAACGATTGATCTGTCTGGAACTGTCAATGCTGCGTTTGCAGGATTTAGCGATCGCTGTTCTGATTACAAGGTTAAAAACATTCAGAGGATCGAAATCACGGTGGATCAAGTGATGGACTATCGCAAGATTACGACATCTTTCCCGTTGCTCGGTAAACTGACCTTTGAGATTGACCAGAAGGCAACGATTCAGATGGACAAGCAGTTTGTGCGTTTAGATTATCAAGGTGGATTGCGTGGTTTTCAAGGTTTCTTGAATCCTGTTAATGCTCTTTTAAATACTGAGGGAGTTAGAGCTAATGTGAGTCTCAAGCTAACATTTACATTTGAACCTGCGATCGCCACTGATGGTAATGAGTTGGTAATCTTACAACAAGCTTTACTGCGTAATCCTGTCGATCGCCTATCTCTAACAGCGAGGGTAAGTTACTAATGCAAGAGTTTCAACTAAGAGTTGTACCCACAGATAACAATAATTTTGCCTTAGAGCTATACCAATGTGCTTATAAGCAAGCAGGTGAGAAAAAGCGCCCTGCGGCAAAGCGAATCGGTAAGCTCAAGGGTAATGCGTTGGTGCTGACTAGACAGGCGATCTATGCAGCATTGAAAGCAAATAAGTACGATCCAAAAACTTTGAAATGCGATCGCCAAGCGCCCTATGTCCTTGATGAAGAGTCAGGGGTGAGTTTGGCTTTGCTATTTCAAACGGTGCAGCCGCTGTCGAAGGAGGATCGGATCGCTAATATTGCCAGTGGTGTGACCGCAATGAGTAATGAGGAGGCGCATTATTGGTTTGCTAAGGTGTCCAACGGAAATAAAGGCAATGCGTTGAAGGCAATTCGGATATTATTGGGTAGTTAACTAGAAAAAATCTAATTATTATGACTAAATACATCAGAAAATCTTATAAAGGAAGTGATTCTTCCTACCCCGTTTCTAAGGATATGGTTTTTATGTCAGATATTGCTGATGTTCCTGATTCCAGAGAATTAAGAGAAAAGCTTTCCAAACTTGGTTTAAATGAAGAAAGTATAGAGAAATATAATCTTGCAGATCTTAAAAAGAGCTATGCAAAATTAGAAGATTTCCAATCTGATCCAAATAATTTTTCAGATCTCAACATTCCTCTGACCGTATTTCGTAAAAAGCCAAAGATTTATATCTCTTCGAGATTTTTCGAGTTAGAAAGATTGATTTTAGATCGAATTAACTTATTGAGCATAGAAGAGATTCGTTTAATTCAAGAGCAATTCAACGAATCTCCAGAGAATACATATATAAACGCACAAACTTTTAACCAAACGGTAAAATCTCTTGAAGATTTGATAGAGAACCAGAAATTACTTGGTGAGTTCTATACAAATAGAAACTCTTTTGAGCAAGAGATAAAACGACGCGAGTTGGACTTACAGGAGAAGGAGATAGAAAATAATAATAAAATGAAATACTTGGATAGAATTTTAGCCAAGGAGTCCGTAGCTACGTTAATAGGAGCGTTAATTATAGTTCTGATAATTGGATTTCAACTGTTAGGAATTTTCTGTGATAAAGCAAAAACCCCTGAGATACTCAACAATACATTACTTATTGTACTAGGATTCTTCTTTGGTCAATCTAGCAATAAGGGGAAAGGAGAGAATGACTAAAATGCTTATGCATGATAAATCCATGTACTAATTTTCTGAGGTCAAAATTATGATTGCTTTATCTGATTATCACAAGCTATCGCCCGATGAATATTTTGAATGGGAAGCTAGGCAAGAAATTCGTTACGAATATATCAACGGCGATGTATTTGCGATGGCGGGTGGAACGATCGCTCATAGTATGGTGGCGGCGAATTTGATTTCTTTGCTGCGTCCGCATTTGCGTGGGAAAAACTGTCGTGTACTGGGTTCTGATGCAAAGGTCGGAATTTCGCCTAGTGGAGAGTTTTTCTATCCTGACCTATTAGTGACCTGTGACGATCGAGATCGCAAGTCTGCTAAGGCGGTATTTTATCCCAAGCTGATTATTGAGGTGTTGTCACCTAGTACGGAGGCATACAATCGCGGTGGTAAGTTTGCCCGTTATCGACAGTTATCCAGCTTGAGTGAATATGTTTTGGTTGGCTCAGAAAGTATTGGTGTTGAGGCTTTTCGGCTTAACGATCGGGGCAAGTGGGAGTTAACACCCTATGGAGAAGGTGATTTGGTGCAGTTTGCCAGCATTGATTTTGAATGCGCGATCGCTGCAATTTACGAAGATGTGGAGTTTTAATAATACTTGCCAATCAATTACTCATAAATACCCATAGCAATCTGTACGCCTTTTAGCACCTGCTGGAGCAACTGACTATCAATACTGCCGTAAGGACCACGTTCTAGATAACTTTTCTGCACAGTGGTAATTAGATCGCCCATCGTTACTGAGGCTTTCTCTAATCCGCCTGTACCAGCAGGGATGAGAATGCGGCAAGGATTACCTGCTGAGGCGGTAATATCTGATGAAAATGGCACGACTAGAACCGTTGAGGCATGGCGATTGCGGATATCTACAGAGACAACAAGAACGGGGCGTTTTTTGGTGTCACCTGCTTGCTTTAGTGCTTTGGCTAAATAGATTGTGCCTTGCTGCGGGAAATCACTCATAATTGCTAAGATCCCTCATTTTCCCAACTAGCGATCGCTTTATCTTGGGTTGCTTGCGCCCATTGTTCTTCTTCTTGAAGGCTATGGGAATTACGATTTGTATAGAATCTTTGCAGTTGGGCTTCAATTTGTTGCCTATGCCATAAATGTAAAGCTTCTTCGATCGCCGCCGAGCGATTTTGCGATAGCCGATCTACTGCACTGAGTAATTTGGCATCAATGGTGACTGTAACGCGCTGCTTTCCTTGTAATTGATTCATAAGGGCAGAGGAAAAATAAAAAAATCTTTAGATTTACTTGTCTTGCATATTTTATCATATAATTTATCATACTTTTTGTAATATTCTCATGACCGATCGCAAACCAGTTTTTATCGAAAAGATTATGCCTGTGAAGCTGCTGAATGAGCAGGTTTACTATGAAAATGGGGGCAATCCGTTTAAGGGTTTGCATCGGTGGTATTCGCGGAAGCCGTTGTCATTTAGTCGGGCGAGTGTGTTGGGTTCGCTGTTGCCTGCGGATGTCAGCATGGAGGAGTTTGAGTATTTGCTAGGCTTGGATATGGCTAGGGCAAATGAAAATGAGACTGAGAAAAATAATCGCCATCAACGCACAAGGTTATATAAAACGCCGCCAAGTCCTGAGCGGGTGAAGCGGGTGCACGAGCTTTGTGAACAGATGTGGGGGGATAGGACTCCTACGGTGTTGGATGCGTTTGCGGGTGGTGGGTCGATACCTTTTGAGGCGGCGCGATATGGGTTGCGGGTGTTTGCATCTGACTTGAATCCTGTGGCGGTGGTGACGATGAAGGCGGCGATCTCATTTCCGTTACAGTTTGGGGCGGCGTTGCAGGAGGATATTGATAAGTGGGTGAAGTGGGTTGGTGATGAGGCGGAGAAGCGGCTAAGTGAGTTTTTCCCGTCTCAGGATGGGGAGAAGGTGCAAAATTATCTTTGGGCGCATACTGTGGTTTGTCCGAGTTGTCAGTCAGTTGTGCCGCTTAGTCCGAATTGGTGGCTAAGTAAAACGAGTAATTATGCTGGAAAAGATCAAGCGAGAAAGGTTACAAGTGATTGGTATGCGGTTAAACCGATTCCGAATCTTGCAGAAAAAAAGGTTGATTTTGAATTAATTAAGGGTAAAAAGGGTAAAGGTAGTTCTATTCAAACGTCTAACGGTGATTATGATCCTGATGACTTTCCTACAATTGCTAGAGGTGTTGGGAAATGTCCAAATTGTGACTTAGTTATTGACGATCAAATAATTAAAACTCATCTGCAATCCGATAAACCGATACATCAGCTTTATGCTGTGGCGTTTAAACGAGGGAAAGGAGGCTTAGAATTTAGAATTCCGAACAAAACAGATTTAGACGGATGGAATTTGGCAGAAGTAGCTATTAAACATAAAATCGAAAATGCTCAAAATCAACTAATTCCATTTGAAAATATTGTTAATGATCATGGACAAATTTTAAATTACTGTACAGAATGGAAAGATGTTTTTAATCCTCGTCAGCTTTTGACTTTGGTGACTTATGTTGAGATTATCAATGAGGCTAAGGAAAAGATTAGAGAGGAATTGGGGGGAGAAAAATTACAAGCGATCTCTACTTATTTAACTTTAGTTTTGAGCCGATGTGCTGATGCTTCTTCTCGATTAGCACATTGGAGCGCTACAACTTCTCAAATTCAATTAGCAAGTGGTCAACATGCTCTCAATTTAATGTGGAATTATCCTGAACCATGTGGGATAAATCGATTATGGTTTTGGTGTGTTGATGTAATAACAAACAAATATCAAGATCTTTGCGATTTACTTGGGACAAAAATAAATTCATCAAGCTTTCAAGAATTAGACAACCATACCGAAAAAAAATTTCAAATTGATTCAGCTTCAGCTGATAATCTCTTTCATCTAGCCGATAACAGTATTGACGTAGTTGTTACCGATCCGCCCTATTACGGAACAATTCCCTATGCAGATTTAGCTGATTTTTTCTATGTTTGGCAAAAGCGCACACTAGGCGATATTTTCCCCGATTTATTTTGGATGGAACTCACCGACAAAGATCGCGAGGCTGTCGCCAATCCCTCTCGCTTTCGAGACATGGGAGTCAGCCCAAAAGAACTCGCAGATCGCGACTATGAAGCCAAAATGCAAAGCGCCTTCGGTGAATATTACCGAGTTCTCAAAGACAACGGCGTAATGACCGTGCAGTTTAATCACAAAGACTCAGGCGCATGGGATGTTCTCGCCCAATCTCTGATCGTCGCAGGATTTGAAATCACCGCAAGCTGGGCAGTCAGTACCGAAAACCCGCAAAACCTGCACCAAGCCCAGAAAAATAGCGTTTCTAGTACCGTCCTGCTCATTTGCCGCAAACGCGACCCCAATGCAGACCAAGCATGGTGGGATGACCTCCGCCCCGAAGTCGCCAACCTAGTCGAACAACGCGCCCCCGAATTTGAAGCCAATGAAATTCAAGGCATTGACCTTTATCTCAGCGCCTTTGGTCCCGCCCTCAATGTCTTCTCTCGCAACTATCCCATCCTCGACAGCACAGGCGAAGAAGTTCGCCCCGAAGTAGCCTTTGCCGAAGCCCGAAAAGCTGTAGCCAATTATCGTTTTCGCAAACTTGCCCAAACCGACACCGCAGGATTTGACCCACTGACACAATGGTATTTCCTCGCTTGGGATGCCTTCCAAGCCCGTGAATTTCCCTTTGATGATGCCCGTCAGCTTGCCCTCGCCGTTGGTGGCTTCAATGTCGCCGACCTCGGTAAAACCTACAAACTCCTCGACATCAAAAGCGGCACTTGCAAACTCCTCAGCCCCGATCAACGCTACAAAAAACACGCTTTCTCACTCGTTGACAATGAGTTTTCCGCACGTTACCTCATTGATGGACTGCACGCGATTATCGCCATCTACCTCGAAGAACAAACCATCGAACCCGTCCGTCGCTTCATGAAAGCTACAGGCTTACTCAGTAATGAGATGTTTATGCGATCATGGGAAGTAGCCCTGCGCGTCATCCCTCACATCAGCGATCCGCGCAAACGCATCCCCGAAGAAAAAGCCCTTGCTGACCTGTGGCTAGCTATGGATGAGATTAAAGCCAAAGTTAGTTACGTGCAGCCAGAAATTGACTTTACAGGCGGTCAGATGGGGTTAGATTTTGATACAACAGAAGTAGAGGAGGACTAGGGAAAATGGAAATTCAGTTACATGATATGGTCGTCCTAGCCAGCAATATTCGCACCAAGCAATTTATGGGCGATCGCTGGGTCTTATTAAGGCGTGGACAAGTAGGCACAGTAGTTGAAGAATACGAGGATGGTAAAGCCTTTGAGGTTGAATTTTCAGGCACAGATGGACAAGCTTTTGCAATGATAACTGTTAAAGCAGAGCAACTAATTTCACTACACTATGAGCCGCTTGAGCTAGATTTAGCCAGCTAATTGACTAATCTTTTCGTTGAGATCAGGAAAGATTTACGACTATCTTAGAAAAGTAGTTGTCTTTATTTAGATAAATCAGGAGTATCTTAAAAATGCCAAAATCTATATCCAAAATACCCAAATCAAAGAAGAAAAGCTTTTCTAGTTTCAGTATGTCTGAAGCATATAAACAGCTTGGTATCAAAACTCTAATGCCTTGGACATTTCCCATAGAACCGCTTGCGCCCAGTGATTTTTTTATTCAACACCTAGAAAGATTGCATCGTAAATTTGACCTTAATTCCTACGAAGAATCTAAGAAACTTTTGATCGATGCTTTTTGTGATGAAGCACTCGAAGGAGTTGAAAGTCTTAAAATCTGGAAAGGTGGCAAAATTGAAAGTGATGTTCTAATTGGTAACGCTGATTATGTAATTGCCGAAAAAAAGGATTATTTAGAAGCTCCATTTGCTTGTGTAGTCGAGGCAAAAAAAGACGATTTTGAGCAGGGATTAGCCCAATGCTTAGTAGAAATGCAAGCTTGCCAATGGCAAAATAAGCAACTTGGCAGAGCGATCGACGTGTTGGGCATAGTTACCAATGGTGAAGGCTGGAAATATTACAAATTAGACAGTCAAAATATGGTTCACGAAACTTCTTTATACGCGATTAATGATATGGCGATCGTGTTGGGAGCATTGCACTACATTTTCCAAGAGTGCGAGAAAAACCTAGCCCTATGAGTAAAAAACTAAGCGATCGCCAGTGGAAAATCGGATATGGCAGTGATGAAGATAACTTAATCACTGACTTCTATATTCCTGCCCTCGAATGCGCCCTGCAATACGATCGCAAAGCAGGATTTTTCAATAGCAGCATTCTCAGTCGCGTAGCTAGAGGCATTGGTGCATTACTCGAAAATCAAGGCAGAATGCGCCTAATCATGGGCTGTCAGTTCTCACCCGAAGACTTGCAGGCAGTCCAACAGGGTTACGCCCTGCGTGATGCTTTGACTACTCGCCTAGATACTGAACTCACCCCACCGAGCAACTTTGCCCAACTCAAGCATTTTGAAATCCTTAGTTGGTTAATTCAAAATGAATATCTTGATATTCGCATTGCCATACCACTCAAGCCAAGCGGTCAACCTGACTCATCCGAGCGAGTTCTCGATCCGCAACATCTCTTTCACGAAAAGGTAGGTATTATCTCTGACGCGAATGGGGATTGTCTTGCTTTTAATGGCTCTAACAATGAGTCAATCGGGGGCTGGCAAGCCAATCGCGAATCGTTTCATGTCTTCTTTTCATGGGATGGCGGTAGAGATTTACAACGGGTACAACATGAAAGCGATCGCTTTGAACGTCTATGGAAAGATGAACTTCCCAATGTGCGCGTGTTTGAAATCCCCACAGCCGTAAAACAAAAGCTATTACGCTATGCTCCAACCCAAAAGCCAGATTGGAATCGACAAGCTGAATTTGATGATCGTGCGATCGCACCAAAGCCAGAAATATTAAACTTGCCTACTGAAGAACCGACACCACCACCTCAAATAGAAATCCAAATCTCTCAAGAAGAAATACAAGCGGAACGCGCACAATTTATTCAACTTGCAAATATTCATAACCATGAAGGTTGTTTAGACTTCTCAGTAAAATCAATTCCCGTCAAGCCTTGGGCGCACCAAATGAAAATCTTGCGGCGTATGGCTGCTGAGTTTCCCCGCAATGCCCTAATTGCCGATGAAGTTGGCTTAGGTAAAACCATTGAGACGGGTTTAGTATTGCGTTACTTACTGCTGTCAAGAAAAGTGAAACGGGTTTTAATCTTGGCTCCTGCTAGCGTTCAACCGCAATGGCAAGAAGAAATGCGAGAAAAATTTAACTTGCATTTCTGGTCGTATGGCAAAAATGAACTTATCGATCCTTACAAACAATCAGTCACAGTTACTGGTAATCCTTGGAATCAGCAAAACCTAGTCCTTGCCTCTAGTCATTTGGTGCGGCGTAAAGAGCGAATGCAAGAGTTACTAGACTCCGAACCTTGGGACTTAGTAGTACTGGACGAAGCACACCATGCAAGGCGTAAAAGCCCTCAAAACCGTAAGGACACTCCTAACTGTCTACTCGAATTAATGGCTCAACTTAGAGCGCATACCCTAGCTCTATTACTTCTTTCGGCTACCCCAATGCAGATCGACGCGGTGGAAATGTTTGACCTTATTAAATTGCTTGGTTTAAAAGGTCATTGGGAATTTGCTGATGCTTTTTGTGATTACTTTGCGACCCTATCCGAACCCGCCGACAAGCATAATCTCAACTTTTGGCAAACCATGTCTGTTGATTACTTTGCCAATGGCGGAAAACCTTGCAGTAAGATTCAGCAAGCATTAGAGACTAGCGATCGCCTGTTGTCATATCAAATTGAAGATGTTTGGCAGACTGGTCAAAAAATAACTAACCCACAAAAATATCTAGCTGACGATAATTTCATCAGTGAATCGAAAAAGTTTCTTGCAGCCAATACTCCAATCAAAGACCTGATGTTTCGCCATACTCGCGACACCTTGCGTGAATATTACAAACGTGGCTTCTTAGATAAATCTGTACCAACGCGAGAGGTATTTGATAACGCAATTACCCTAGAACCAGAACGGGAAGCCCATTTATATCGTGAAGTCAGCGATTATGTACGTCATTTTTACCGTCTCGCTCAAAAGGAAAACCGCAAAGCATTGGGATTTCTGATGACGCTATATCGCAAGCGCTTGACCAGTTCTTTTTATGCGATCGAGAAATCTTTACAACGGAGACTAGAGTATCTATTGACTCAACAAGGTAGCCTGTTTGGAGAAGATGACCTTGGAGATTTAGACGATGCCGATGATGCGATTATCGAAGGTTTAGAGTCCTACATGGAGCCTATCGATCCTAAAGAAATTGAATATCTTCAAGACTTATTGCAGCAATTTGATAACACTGGTGAAGATACCAAACGTTCTGAATTTATTAAAAAACTACGTCAAGAATCTTTAGAGCGTGATAGTGCGATCTTCTTTACGCAATACACCGACACGATGGACTATTTACGCGATACCTTGATTCAGCTATATGGCTCACAGGTTGCTTGTTATTCGGGGCGTGGTGGTGAACTCAACCGCGATGGCACATGGCAGATTGTCAAAAAAGAAGAAATCAAAAGGCGATTTCGTGATGGAGAAATCAAACTCTTACTTTGCACTGAGTCAGCCAGTGAGGGACTAAACTTGCAAACCTGCGGCGTATTATTTAACTACGATATGCCTTGGAATCCCATGCGTGTAGAGCAACGTATTGGCAGAATCGATCGCATCGGTCAAAAATTTGCAACGGTTAGAATCCACAACTTTTATTACGATGGCACAGTAGAAGCTAAGGTCTATCTCAAATTACGCGATCGCATCAAAGCATTTAAAAACGTTGTCGGAAATTTACAGCCTATACTTGCTCGCGTACCTACTTTTATTGAAAAAGCGGTAATGAGTGCAGACCCACTCGAAGAAGATGTCTTACTATCAGAATTTTTTGAGGCTCCTGATGCTCCATCCATACAACTGGCACTTGATGAAGCTGTGGCAATGGATGTCGAAGCCGATCTTATGGAATTGCGTAAACCCATACCGCGATCGCCCTTTGATGCAGAAGCGATCGAGCAAATGTTTACGCGATCGCTGCTACTGCAAAAATCTGGAATCACCTTTGAGGATTTAGGAGACAAGGTTTGGACAATGCAATTCCAGCAAAAGTCTTATCAGGTTACTTTCCATCCTGATACCTTTGACGAGCAACCATCTTTGCGATTGATGACCTTTGGCGATCCATTATTTGAATCAACTCTATTCAAAACTTTAGAGGATAAATAACCATGACCCCACCACCCCAACCCCAACCCCAACTCGATCGCACCCCAATCACCCTAGAACAATATGAAGCCTACACACCCGAAAAACTAGAGCTATGGGACGGCTTCTATGACTACGGCGACCCAGATGATTTCAAAGGCTTTTACCTTGCGATACTCACAAATATGGGTCTACGCGCCGCCGTTAGCCATGTCCCGATCGCACAATGGTTAGCCGCCATCCAAGAGGTAGCTTTGCAAAATCCCAAGCTTGACAATGCTTTGCGCGATCGGCTAGTGCGAGCGATCGCTGAGTTGAATGCAGTTACTGAGTGTTTGGAGGAGTAATGAAACTATTATTTAAGTTGATTGGGACAATCTTAAAGCTGGGAGTCTATGCCTGTATCTTTCTGACACCAGTTCTAGGGGTATGGCTTGCATCTTCCCTTGCAGCATTCTCTAATCGTTCCACTTTGCTATCGGTCATCGCAGGGGTATTTCTGTTTCCAGTCTTACCTTTGCTATGGGAGCTTTGGTCAAGTTACAAGCGGCGCAAATTGGGTAAGTCAAGCGAACAGACATTAACTTGGGGCGATCGCCTAACTATCCGAACTTTGGTGATTAACTTTGTAGCGATCTCAGGACTATTAGCATGGCAACCAAGTACTAGCTTCATAGCTCTTTCAACAAGAGGGGACTGGATGCTAGGGGCGATGCAAGGGCAACATATAGAGGTCACGCGACAAAGCCTATTCAAAATCGCAGGGGGATTGGAGTGGCTTTATAACGCATTAAACAAAAATCCCTATGAGCAATATGACGATGGCAGTAACAAGATCAAGCCAGAACCACAACCTAATCGGAAACCAATTGACCTTAATCCAAGCAAAAATGCATGGGCATGGGACGGACAGGGTTTGCACCCTGCGATCGTCAATATGCAAGCAAATGTGGAGACGAGCATTGATTCTGTTGCTAAATACATTGTCAGTAAAGAATCTGATCCAGTTTTGCGTGTGAAAGCCTTACATGACTACGTTGCCGATCGCATTGCCTATGATGCTGAGTCATACTTTGCTGGTGTATATCCGCCACAGGATGCGGAGACAGTGTTTCGCACTCGTAAATCAGTTTGTGCGGGTTATGCCCAGTTGCTAGAAGCAC
Source organism: Pseudanabaena sp. BC1403 (assembly GCF_002914585.1). Lineage (NCBI taxonomy): Bacteria > Bacillati > Cyanobacteriota > Cyanophyceae > Pseudanabaenales > Pseudanabaenaceae > Pseudanabaena > Pseudanabaena sp. BC1403. The sequence goes on along the minus strand of NZ_PDDM01000041.1, from coordinate 7,661 downwards.
TAGGTAAAGCGGCGGGAGTAGAGATTGTCTATGTAGTTGGTGATGCACGTACCCAAACTAGCGATTTAAGCGGTCAAGGTCATGCATGGAATGGGGTTAAGGTTAATGGTCAATGGTACTTAATCGATCCAACTTGGGATAGTGGCTATGTTAGCCGTGAGAAAGGCTTTATCAAAAACTATCGCACCGAATATTTAATGCCACCACCAGAAGTAATTGGCATTACCCATTTCCCCAAAGATCCAGCATGGCAATTACGTGCTAATCCAATTAACCAAGGTGAGTTTCTACGTCAGCCGATGATGCGTCCTAAGTTCTTTGCCGATGGATTGTCACTGATTAGCCCACAGCGATCGCAAGTGGATACTAAAACCGATGCAGTGATTAATCTTGCCAACCCTCAGAAACGCTGGATCTTGGCTAGTTACAGACCTAAAGGTAGTAGTGGTTCTCAGAATTGTGGTCAACCTGTTCAGGATAGCCAAATTTCTTGTCCTCTTCCTAATTCTGGAAGCTATGAGGTCAGTTTATTTACTTCAACTGAGGCTGGAGGCAATTTCAGGTATGTGGGGAGATTAGAGTTCAATAAAACTTAGCTGCACTTGCTATAGCAAGTGCATAGGAGAAAAATTATTTTTAACATAATGCGCGATCGCTACTTTACAGTCCATTTCCAATCAAGATAAAGGCTGACCAGTAGAAGGGATGGGAAAGTTGTGTTTCTTGGTTAGTTGGTACTGTACCCACAATCCTAATACCTGTACCCCGATCGCTAATATTGCCTTTTTTATTACTGCGAATCATCGTAATCTGTGCTTGACGCAAAGCTTCGGATGAGGAAATGTTTTTCTGGCTGAGGTTTTTGTATAGTGCTTGCATTAGTTCGCTTGTGCCATTGTCGCTGACTTTCCAGAGCGAGGCGATCGCTGCGCCTGCACCGCGATTTTGAATCTGATAGCCTAAGCCGAGAATCTCGATGCCATTGCCAAGTTTGCCACCGATCGCGGTTTCACAGGCACTAAGTACGACTAAGGCGACGTTGGTTAATGACCAATTTCCAATATCAGAGATCGTAGCTTTGTCGCCATCGCCAAAGACGATAAATGAATCTTCGGGTTTACCGATCGCAAAGTAGCCATGAGTTGCTAGATGGACAATGTTATTGCGCTGCATATTGGGGATGGTGGCGGCTTTGTTGAATTGTTGGTCGATGAAGGTGGTGGTGTTGGGCAAGAGGGCAGCGATCGCTTCGACTTCGGTTTTGGTGGCGGGTAAGGCTCCGAAGGGAATCGAGCGATCGCCGAGTTTGATATTTTGGCTATTGGTGGCGGCGGCGGCGAGGACTTTGGGTGGTTTGTAGGTGCGGGGGCGGAGGTTGGTGAGGGAGCTGGCGGTGATGTTGTTGATGCGATAGCGTTCGATTAGCCATTGGTTGCCGTCATGGAGGGCAGCGAGGGGAATATAGCGCAGTTGTCCGTCGGGGGAATAGATGATGGTTTGGATGTTTGCGTCTTTTAGTTCTTTCTCAAAGGGTTTGAGCAGGTAGTTATAGAGTTTTTGTCCATCGGCTTGGACATCGGAGGAGGATGGATCGCGTAGGTTGCTGAGAAAGTCGGAGATGTCTTTGTTGAGGTCTTCGCGTTTGATGTTGACGGTTTTGCGGATGGGGACGGTGTTGGCGGTGATCAGGATTAGTTCGAGGCGATCTTCGAGGATGAGTGGATAGAAGACGACAGCATTTTTGATTTCAGCAAGGCTTGCCCGTAGTCTGTTGTATTCTTCAAGATCGACGTTTTTGGCTTTTTCGAGGGTGAGTTGTTTGATTTGTTTTTGGACTTCGGGGCTGTTGAGGAAGGCGTTGAATTGGGCGTTGCGATCGCTTTCTTGATTTGTTAAGTAGGCAAGTCTTTGTTCTTGTTCTTTGGTGAGGGGGTCGAGTTGTTGGAGTTTGGCGAGTTCGTTACCGAGGGCGATGATGTTTTGTTCGGGTGGTTGGTAGTCGGCTTGCTTGGCGCTGTCGCCGACATCGGCGGAGCGGAAGTAGTCGCTGAGTTCTTGGACTTTGAGGAGGTCGAGGATTTGTTGGGCTTCGAGGATGCGGTCTTGTCTGAGGAGTAAGTCGGCGAGGGCGCGATAGTCTTTTTCGATGGTGGCGAGGTAGGATTTTTGTTCTGTTTGGCTGAGTCCTTTGATGTCTTTGCGAATGCTTTCGCGCACGTTGACAGATTGTTTGTAGAAGAGAATTGCGAGTTCGGGTTGTTTTTGTTGGGCGAATAGTCTACCTAGATTACTGAGCGTTGTTCCTTCATTACCTCGATCGCCGATTTGCTTTGTGATCGCTAAGGACTGCTGAAAGAAATCAATGGCTCTCTGGTACTGTTCGAGATTGTTGTATGCACCACCCAGATTATTGAGAGACGTTGCTTCACCATTGCGATCGCCGATTTGCTTTTGGATTGCTAAGGATTGCTGAAAGAAATCAATCGCTTTCTGGTACTGTCTGAGACTGTTGTATGCAGCACCCAGATTACCGAGAGACGTTGCTTCACCATTGCGATCGCCGATTTGCTTGAAGATCGCAAAGGATTGCTCGTAGAAATCAATTGCTTTCTGGTACTGTCCGAGACTGTTGTATGCACCTCCCAGATTATTGAGAGACGTTGCTTCACCATTGCGATCGCCGATTTGCTTAAAGATTGCTAAGGATTGCTGAAAGAAATCAATCGCCTTCTGATATTGTCCGAGACTATCGTATGCAGCACCCAGATTATTGAGAGACCTTGCTTCACCATTGCGATCGCCGATTTGCTCTCGGATCGCCAAGGACTGCTGATAGAGATCAATTGCTTTCTGGTACTGTCCGAGACTGTCGTATGCAAGACCCAGATTATTGAGTGACGTTGCTTCACCATTGCGATCGCCGATTTGCTTTTGGATCGCTAAGGACTGCTGATAGAGATCAATTGCTTTCTGGTACTGTCCGAGATTTTTGTATGCAGCACCCAGATTATTGAGAGACGCTGCTTCACCATTGCGATTGCCGATTTGCTTTTGGATTGCTAAGGATTGCTGATAGAAATCAATCGCTTTCTGGTACTGTCCGAGACTGCCGTATGCACTTCCCAGATTGTTGAGAGCCCCCGCTTCACCATTGCCATCGCCGATTTGCTTTAGGATCGCCAAGGACTGCTGATAGAGATCAATCGCTTTTTGGTACTGTCCGAGATTTTTGTATGCGCTCCCCAGATTATTAAGTGACGTTGCTTCACCATTGCGATCGCCGATTTGCTTTCGGATCGCCAAGGACTGCTGATGGAAATCAATCGCCTTCTGATATTGTCCGAGACTATCGTATGCAGCACCCAGATTATTGAGAGACCTTGCTTCACCATTGCGATCGCCGATTTGCTCTCGGATCGCCAAGGACTGCTGATAGAGATCAATTGCTTTCTGGTACTGTCCGAGACTGTCGTATGCAAGACCCAGATTATTGAGTGACGTTGCTTCACCATTGCGATCGCCGATTTGCTTTTGGATCGCTAAGGACTGCTGATAGAGATCAATTGCTTTCTGGTACTGTCCGAGATTTTTGTATGCAGCACCCAGATTATTGAGAGACGCTGCTTCACCATTGCGATTGCCGATTTGCTTTTGGATTGCTAAGGATTGCTGATAGAAATCAATCGCTTTCTGGTACTGTCCGAGACTGCCGTATGCACTTCCCAGATTGTTGAGAGCCCCCGCTTCACCATTGCCATCGCCGATTTGCTTTAGGATCGCCAAGGACTGCTGATAGAGATCAATCGCTTTTTGGTACTGTCCGAGATTTTTGTATGCGCTCCCCAGATTATTAAGTGACGTTGCTTCACCATTGCGATCGCCGATTTGCTTTCGGATCGCCAAGGACTGCTGATGGAAATCAATCGCCTTCTGATATTGTCCGAGACTATCGTATGCAGCACCCAGATTATTGAGAGACCTTGCTTCACCATTGCGATCGCCGATTTGCTTTCGGATCGCCAAGGACTGCTGATAGAGATCAATAGCTCTCTGGTACTGTCCGAGATTTTTGTATGCACCCCCCAGACTATTGAGAGACGCTGCTTCACCATTGCGATTTTTAATCTCGCGATAGATTCCTAGAGCTGATTCCAATACTTGAATAGCTTCTCGATAACGACTGGCTCGAAGTAACTGAATGCCTTGCTGAATTAGCCGATCTGCTTCTGCTTTGCGATCTTGTGTTGTTTGAGCAGAAACAGGTTGTAGAAAATATAAAGCAGAAAGAGGAACTGGGGCAATAGCTAAAACCAACGTTGCAAGGACACCACTTGTCAGAGATCCAAAACTAAACGATTTCAGACTCATCTTCGCGATCCTCCTCACAGGCTGCTGATTTTCAGACATATTACTAGAGATTGCCTTGCACATAATCACATCGCCTCGACCGAGTATTAACAAACTTACCAATATCTAGCTATTTCGTCACCCGACCATATGCAGTTTTTAAGGCAAAGGAAAAAATTATCGTAGTGGCGAAGCATTTTGTTGGTATGTTGTGGGCGATCTTTATCAAATCAACCCTAATAATCTTCTAACAAGTATAAGTTAGGCGTAAGTATTGGTTTTGCTATACTCCAATAACTAAGTATGTTAAACCTAAAAATTATGCTAGTTGAATCAAACTTTACGAAAATCTTAGAAGCTGCCGACCAACTTCTGATTGAAGATCAAGAAGACTTAATTAAGATTCTTCAAAATCGCCTTCGCGATCGCAGAAGAGCAGAATTAATCAAAGAAGTTCAGGAAGCTCAACGTGAATTTGCACTTGGTCAATGCCAGCCCACAACACCTGATCAGCTAATGCAGGAGCTTCTATCATGAAGTTCATCTTGCTGCGTTCAAACACATTTGTAAGATCAGCTAAGAAATTCCTCAAGAAACATCCAGAAATAGCTCCAAGTCTTCAAAACACCCTAGAATTGCTATCCATAGAACCATTTCATCCTCGATTAAGGACACATAAATTAAAAGGAGAATTTCAGGACTCTTGGGCTTGTAGTGGTGGATATGACCTCAGAATTATCTTCAAGTTCGTAGAGCATGAAGGATTACAAGCAATTCTTTTAGAGACAGTAGGCACTCATGATGAGGTTTATTAACCGCATTACCGCAACGATCCATGCATATCACCTCAATCAGCGATCAGTAATGCTACTCCTAAACCCCACAACTTTTTGCATATGCTCCAAACCCTCAGAGAGATAAACTGACGAAACCTAGTGAGGAACATCAACGATGAAACGGATCATATCTAGCCTTTGCTTTGCAGGATGCCTCTGGACAACCGCCATCCTTCCCATCGAAATTACCAAACAAGCGATCGCCCCTAGCCAAGCCCAAGAGACCACCCCAACCGCCAAAAACGACAGCGAACTTTATTACCTCTACTACGGACAAAAAATCTCCCTGCGTCAGCGCGACAACGCGATCGCCGTTGCCTTTAATACTACAAGAGACATTCCACGCGGCGGTTCCTTTAGTGAAATGCTCCAGCGTGACTTGAGTGGCAATAACACCCGCGAACTCACCCTCACTCCTCAACCCGCCAAACCTGAAGTCGAAGTCAAAGCCATAGGCGATCGCTATGCCCTAATCGAATTTTCGGCGGAAACTAGTGACCAAGAACGGAAGGAAATTACCCGTAAAGCCGAAACCAGATCCTATGTTGCATCGACTCTGCCTGTCCTCAATCGTAATGACAGTAAAGACAATAGCGAAACCATTGTCCTTCCCAATGAAATTACCGTCAGCTTTGAGCCGAAACTCACCTCTAGCCAAGTTCAACTGATTCTCAATCGCAACAACTTAGAAATTGTGCGCCCGCTTCGGTTTACCCAAAACCGTTACATCGTGCGATCGCGATCGGCAACGGGAACCGATATTCTCACCGCCTCCAATCAACTCAATGGCATCACAGGCGTGAAATCGGCAACCCCTAACTTTGTGCAGACGCTCTCCTATAAATTCCAAGAGCAACGCGCAGGTAAAATCAACTTCTCTCAAGAATCCGATGCGGCTAAGTATCTCCAAAAACTGCGATCGCGCTACATTCTCGCGAATAACGGCACATTCTTTAGCAATCTACTACCTCTGCAATGGCATCTCAACAGCACACCCCAACGCGGCAGCTATTCATCACGCATCGACCTTCGTGCTACGGAAGCATGGAAAAATAGTAAGGGTGGGGATGGAGTGGTCGTGGCTGTCATCGATAGCCTGATCCAGTGGGATCATCCCGATTTGATTGGCAATGTTTACAACACCGCCAACGTTAAAGATAAGCTTCCCAATGAAGTTAGCGGTTGGGACTTCACAGGTAAAAATGGTGGCGATCCTGATACGCGCATCAGCAAAGAAGAAGTCGCAAAATTGCGGGCTGATTTCCAAAGTACCTTTCAACTGTCGAATGCCCAATTGAACAAACGTTACGAACAATGGGCGCGTGTTCTCAAATCCAGTAATCCTAAAAGTTCTGAAGCTGCGATCGCTACTATCATTCGCAACTATATTCGTGGTGATATCGCTTCTGAGTTTCATGGCACATGGTCGGCGGGAGTCATTGCCGCCCACTCTAAAAACGGTGAGGGTATTTTTGGCGTTGCACCTAATGCGAAGATTTTACCCGTGCGGGTATTTGGCTTAAATGGCGAGATTTCTAGCACTAATCTGGTTGAGGCGGTTGGCTATGCCAGCGATCGCGGCGCACAGGTGATCAACATGAGCCTCGGTGGTCTGCTTCCCGATCAAGAACTGACTGACCAAATCTTCCAAATCCTAGACAACAACCCTAATTTAGTCATCGTCGCCTCCGCAGGTAATGAGAGCCTTGATGGTGTCGGCTTCCCTTCCGCGATTCCAGGGGTTTTGTCTGTCGGCTCCACAAATATCACTGGCAATCGTTCTTTTTATAGTAGCTTTGGTGGTCGTTTGGATGTGGTTGCTCCTGGAGGTGAAACCAATCAAAATGCATTGGGCGGTATTCTCACCACAGGCGGCACATGGGTTTCGGGCTTTTGGGACAAGGCGGAATCACCAAAATACACATGGGAACCTGCGCTCGATCCTTTGGGTAAATATGTGCGCGTACAGGGAACTTCTTTCTCTGCGCCCAATGTGGCGGGAGTCGTGGCGCTGATGCGTGGTGAGAATGCGAATATTAATCGCGAAAATCTGATTGCAATTCTCAAGCGTACTTCTAGTTATGAAGGTTTGGAAATCTCTTCATCTGATGCCAATAAATACCGTTTGCAAGCTGCGATCGGCTTTAGTACAGTAAAGGACTTTCCCTTTGTGCGTCCGTCAGGGATTTACACCGCACCCACACCGATTTCGGCGATGCAGTATTACTTTGGTAGTGGGTTAGTCAATGCTGAGGCAGCAGTCAAAGCTGTCCAGTAAAAAGAAAAAGGCGGCGCATCGCGCCGCCTTTTTCTTTTTGGGATTTTCTGTCTATGTTTTGATTTACTAAGCCCCCTAAATCCCCCAATTCTGGGGGACTTTGAAAGATGGTTAGGAATGAAAAATAAATAACTTGTGCAAATTAGGATAAGCTCAGACAAAGAGAAAAAAGGAATAATTTTGGGTTATTACAGCGAAGA
>NZ_PDDM01000040.1 GCF_002914585.1 Pseudanabaena sp. BC1403 | reverse complement strand
CTATGCTGTAAGCTGCTGTCATTTTCGTTTCTTTTTCTGTCTCTTCTGTTTCAATTTTATGTCCTATCTTAACCTTACTTTGCTATAAAACCCCTCCTGGGTTTGTTTTTTAATTCACAAAAGTGTCGTCACACTTTTGTGAATTGGTATAATATCAGTAATCTCATACAGAGCAAAACTCTGTATGAGATTACCCTTAATTTTTTGATAAAAGAGAACTAAAGTTTGCTGGATCTTGATCTCGGCGATTTCTGACAGGAATTGGTGGACTTTGCCGATCGCCTACTAAAGCCGCAGTTTTTTCAAGAGCCTCTCTCAGACGCTTAGCAGCATAGATCGACATATCGCGAGGGACACTAATGCGATCGCGCAGATATCGCAAAGCAATATCAGAATCTGATGGTGGGATACATTCCTCTTCAGTCATCATATTCGTCAGAGCACAGCGCAACGCCTGATCTAACAATTCATTATTCGCAGGATTGACCTTAATAATATTAGCGCGATGCTTGATTACTCGTTGCAATGCTTCTTGCCGAGAGTTAGCTGGTTCTGGATAAGTCACATCTGGAAGCCCAAACCAAGAGCCATAATCTACTCTTTCTTTATTAATGAGCATCTGCGGTTCTCCATTCTCATAGCAGCCTCCCATCTGAGGTGGTAAGTCATGAGCATGGGTATGAAAGTCACTCTGAGTACCGCGATAGGTCGGGCGGCTTTCCATCACATCAAACCAAGCAGACATCCTCGGATTAGCTTCGCGCATGGAATAACCCTTGTAATAGTAGAGACTAGCATTCATCCGCTCTACATATGGCGTAAAAATTACATCCGCAGTACCAAAATCTTCGAGAAAATAAGGGCTAGGCGAATTGCCCAACACCTCTTCTATTTTTTGCATGACTTCAATAAATTGCTGGCGATGGCGTTGCTCTTGTGCTGCTGAACTGACAGGACGACAGAGCCATTCACACCAAGCTCTAAACAAGATTCTTTCCAGTCTTCTAATCGGGATTACTTGAGAGTCGGTCATGCCATGACGAAGAGAGCCAAAAACTTTTTCTAAGGCAATCAAGATATCATCGCTTTCAGTAATAATCTGTCCGTCTAATGCGATCGCAGGTAACATTCCTGAAGGAACTATCTGCTTATACCAACTTTCCTTTTCGCCATAGCAAAACATAGTTACTTTTTTAATGCGATAGGGAATCTGTTTTTCCTCTAGCCACAGCCAAATCTTTTGGCAGTAGGGACACCATGCATGATGGTCTCGATATAAAGTCACGCGCACATCAGACTCATCATGTCCAAACAGACGCAAATTAGCTTGTGAGTTAGTCGGACCATTGATAGTATCTATTTGGAAGTCTGTGAGAGATTCTAATTCAGTCCAGCTTAGAGGGGGAATAGTCATAGAAGCATCTGTGTTGAGGGTGAATTGATTGAGATTGAGCTTATGGCCGTTCTCTGAGAATCTGAACTCTAGATTATACCAAAACACAAAATGGCTACGCCATTTTGTGTTTTTAAAACTCTTACTGAGCTTGGTTTTTAATCTACAAAAGTGTTACCACACTTTTGTAGATTGGTATTTTAAAAAGTATCGCAAAGCGCTGCAATACTTTATACCAGTAATTATCATTATGAAAATTTCTTTCGGCATAAAGTCAGCATCCCTGACTTTATGCCGAAAGAAATAAGGTTTATGAACAATCTGCTACAATTCAATTATTAGAAAATGTGTAGACTAACTTTAGTTTTTTCAAGCTAATAGTTTTTTGTAAAACAAAGAATAATCAGATATCTATGATGATCTAAACAAATAATAATATAATGACTTAAAATACTTTTAATTACCTAATTAACTGATGTTACGTGGGATTCAGATGATGAATTTCTTGCTGAATCGCGAAGCAGGGCAACCACAGGGGGAGTTGCCCCTACCTAAACAATTCATGTTCTGTAGGGGATTTGCCTCCTGCCAGACCCAAGTTTCCCCCATCGCAGGAATTTCTTCCACGTAACACCAGTTCATTAAGTTAACCAAGTCTCATGTAGCCAAATATATATTTAGTAAAACAATCGGGGACTATTAAATTTATGATACTTGTTACAGTTGGCACTGAGCAGTATCCATTCAATTCGTTAATGGATTGGATCAGTTTGTTAATTAAAGAGGGTATCATTAACGAAGAAGTAGTCATCCAGTATGGGGCTTCAACAAGATTGCCTGACAATGTTCGGATTAGTAAAATAATTCCAGAGACACAATTTAAAGAGCTCGTTAAGCAAGCAAGTGTGGTGATTGCGCATTGTGGCGAGGGTAGTGCATTATTACTCGAAGAATTCGATAAGCCTTATATACTAGTACCCCGTACAGTCAAATTCCATGAGCATGTGGACAATCATCAATTAGAAATGGCGGATGAACTAGAAAATCAAGGTGTGTTAATTGCTAGATCCCCAGCAGATTTAGTGAAATTTTTAAAACTAATTATGATTTCCAATGGTTCTCCAAATTTTGCTGAGGATAAGCTTTTATGTGACTATTTGGGCGATCGCTATCCCAGTAAAGACAATGACAAACTCATGCTGATATGCTCATCTGGCGGACATTTTAAAGGGATGCAGGGGCTGAAGCAATATTGGCAAACCTATGCACAAAGAACATGGGTCACATTTAAAACTGGTACAACAAATACTGAACTAAGTGAGGAAAAAGCATACTGGGCGCATAGTCCCACAAATCGTAATTTGCCTAATTTGGCACGGAATTTATTATTATCAATTAGCGTATTACGAACAGAGCGCCCCGAAATTGTGCTGTCAACTGGCGCTGGAGTCGCGGTTCCATTTTTGTTAGCGGCTAAGTACTTATACAAGAGCAAAGTCATCTTTGTGGAGTCGAAGACCCGCATTCGAGATCTGAGCCTGTCCGCTCGTCTTCTACGCTCATGGAAAGCCTTGGATTTACTGATTGTGCGTTCCGAGGCGATCGCTGAACTTTATCCTGAAGCTATATATATTCCTACTGGCAATGAGCAGGAATCAGCAAAGCTTGGATTGAATGATGTCCAAATCACTAGTTTTAATGAAACCGTCTTAATTAGTACACCTCAAAACATCTTCAATCCTGAGGCAAGGAAATTGAAGGAAGATTTTCAACAATTGTGCCAAGATGATGAGAGCTTTAGCAAAATTATTATTGACATGTCAAATACCGAGTTTATGGATAGCTCAGGTATCGGCGCATTGGTGTCTTGTCTAAAAGTCCTTCGTCAGAAAGATATTCAATCAGTCAAACCAGAACCAACGGAATTAGTGCTTTGGAGTGTTAATCCACAGGTGCTATCGATTTTAAAAATGACCAAGCTAGCAAGTATTTTTAACATCGAGTCAGCAACACGTACGAACCGTTTATCGAGAAATAAAAACCCACGATCGCAAAGTCATTCAAATCGTTTTGCAGTAATTTTATATCACATCTATCAAAAGCTGATTAATGTTCCAGTATTATGTGCGATCGCCTATTTAATGTATTTTCTTTATCCTGCGATCGAGTTAGATCCTAGAGTTCCAGTTCATCCATCGGTTCGCAGTCTCCCGAAGCGCCTCATTGATATATGCGGCTCCTTAATTGGGTTAGGAATAACTGCAATTTTATCCATCCCGATTGCGATCGCTATTAAATTGGAAAGCCATGGTTCAGTGCTTTTCATGCAAAAGCGAGCGGGGCTGATGAGCAAACCTTTTGGGATCTGGAAATTTCGCTCAATGGTAAAAAATGCGGAAATGTTGAAGCAAAAAGTTACTAACCAGATTTCTGATTCAACAGATGGAAGCAGTACCAGTAATGATGGCGGCAAATTCTTTAAGAATAGTAATGATCCGAGGGTCACTAAAGTTGGACGAATTCTGCGGAAAACTAGCCTAGATGAACTTCCCCAGTTCTGGAATGTCTTGATGGGCGATATGAGCCTTGTCGGGACAAGACCACCGACCTTCGGCGAAGTTGGACTCTATGAGATAGAAAATGAATATACTGACGAAAAAATGACTGAATGGAGTCGTCTGGATGTTAAGCCTGGTCTGACTGGGGTATGGCAGGTCAATGGGCGATCGAGTGTCAAAAGCTTTGAAGAGGTAATGGAATTTGATTTATCCTATAAGCAAAACTGGAGCTTAAAATACGATCTGTGGTTAATCTTCAGAACAATCATGGTGTTACTAAATCGCAAAAATAGCGCTGTATAATTAACTATTAGGTAGAACTTCGTTACTCGTAGAATCATCTTCGATGATCTCTTCATATTCTATATCTATATCTTTTTCTTTTTCTTTTTCTATATACTTGGGCTGTGTTCCAATTCCCATCATCACTAAACCTGGCCAAAACAAATATGCCAAAATTTCTAGGTTTTCACCAAAAGTATAGAAAAACAGCACCATTACCATACATAAACTAACTTTAGCAGGTGTGCTCCTTTGAGAAAGATATAACATATGGATAAAACTACAACCCATAGGAATAGCAAGTGATATATATCCAACTATTCCTTTAACATATAGCAATCCAAACCAACTGTGGTGAGAGCCAATAGGCATGAACTCTACCATGTGAGGTCCTTTAACAACAACTCCATGCCCCCAAATGGGAGCTTCGTTTTCCCATCGATAGACTGCTATCCTTCCTAGAGCTGCACGCACACGCGAAGAATCTTTTCGGGCTGCCGAAAATTTTTCTGAAAAATCATTGATTGACTCAATTATTTGAGTAGTGGAAATGCTTATAAAAAAGCTGGCAAATCCAGATGCAATTAGAAAGGGAGGACGGCTGAGCTTTGACATATATAGACTCACCAACCAAACCGTAGGCAAACAGACTAGAGCCAGACGTGAGGCTGAAATTTGACAAATGACCACACAACCTGCAATTCCTAGCCAGCGCAATCTTAGATCTTTCTCATGAATGATCATAAAGAAGTAGATGTTCGCGACAAATCCAGCAGCAGGAGCCCAAGGGGTATATAGTCTCCATCTAGGCTTACCTTCCCCAGGATCAATTTCATAAAGCATTACCTCAAAAAAAGCATCACTAGGTCCTCCGATCGCCCTAAGAGGAGAAACATAAAGTTTTTGAGGTAAACGAAGATAGAATGCTAAAACAAATGGAATAGAAATTAGCAGACTCGTTCTACAAACTAATGCTGCCGCACGATACATTAACTTTGGTCGAATCTTAAGACATCCCACTAAAGGATAAAGGGCTAGTAAAGCCCATCCTTTTGCCCAACCAATCGTAGATTTAATGATTTCTCCTAAGCTTAGATTAAAATCCAGATGACCAATCACGAGAGCAACTTCCATCATTATCATTCCTGCAATCCACACCCAGATTGACCAAGGAATATGTATCTTTTCTTCTTCAGGAGTTTGCTCGTTTTGTTTCCATAATTTATGACAAAGATGAAAAAACAAGATCCAAGCTAAAACTGCTCCTAAGATATACAACCCTCCAATCAAGTAGAACCAATAAGTCCAAATGATTGAATACCAAATAACCTTTTCGGCAAAATTCTCAGGTTGGATATTTTCTCGTTTCACTGGGCTACTTCCACAGGTTTATTCTTTGATAAAACTATTTTGCTTTTGATCTCTTTACGCCACCACAGCATGACTAAGCCTGTTGTGACGAGAATTGAACCGACACCAGTTCCTATAAACACAACGGTTGGTTGGGGCGCAGACTTTTTTTCAGGTAGCGAAGGCTTAGAAAGAAGCTGTATTAACGGATAGGCTGTAAAAATATCTGATTTTGCTAAATTTATTTTTGCCAAAGTAGAGGCGAATACGGCTTCGGCAATTTGAACCTCACGTTGTAAGTTCTCTAAGGCGACTTGCTTTTGGACTAAAGACTGCAAGCGATCTTCTAGCTGGAAGATTTGAGCCTGTAGCGCCTCATTTTGCGCGATCGCACCTTGCTGATCAACCCGAAAACCAATCAGATCGCGAAATAAATTTTCTCTACTTGAGCCCGAATTTTCACCCAACACTATATGTTCAATATACTTTGGCGTGACTTCCTTGCGAAGAATCGCACTAGCACGCTCAATCATAGCATCTCTAGCAGATTGTTGCCTTGCCGCCTCTTTGACGACTAAAGGATGATTGATTCCCCACTTTGTCTGCATGACAGTTAATGTGGTATTTGCCTCGGTATAGTCCTTAGAATTTTGGAGGAACTGGCGATCGGCATGGAGGACAAAAGCATCAGCTACTTCTGGGACAGTCATTCCCAAGCTATCAGATAGTTCTTGAAAGCGGCTAGAAATTTGTTCTTTTTGGGCAAATATCTCGGCTTTTTGCTTGCGAAGTGTTTCAATATTTGTAGATAGCTCACCAACTTGATTTGACGAGCTTAAGCCTGAACTTGCCTTATAGTCAGAAAGTTTCTTTTGTGCGAATTGCAGTTTGTCTCTAGCATCTTTCAAGGTTACATCGTTGTTTTCTCCGCGCTTATCAATTTCCTCTGCTCTTAGAAGATTTAACCGAGATTGCAAAGCTTCTATGACGGCTGTGGCATTTTCCCTAGCCTGTTCAGGTGTCCTTGCCCCGATTTCCATCTCCATGATCGAAGTGTTATCGACTAACTTGACTTTGGGCTTCCCAAATTTGCTGAGTGGAATTTTCTGACTTTCGGCAGCAATTTCTAAAAGACTCTCATCTGTCAGAATAAATTGATAGTTAGCTCTTGGATCCATACTTGACCCCCCAAATGGAGAACTACTAGAAGCAGAAGTCTGTCCAATATCTGCCAAACTAACATTCACGCCCAGCCCATTCCCAGGCATAATCATCGCCCACTTGCTGACATAAACTGGTGGCGTTACTTTTAGATAGAATAGCGCCATTCCCCATAGTCCTACATTAGCAACAAGCCCCAAGGCAATATATCGGGAGTATCTAAGGAAATTATTCTTACCCAATATAGAAAGTCGTTTCAATGAGGAAGTAGAAATATCGGTCATTTTTTGTTTCCTCCAAAGATGCCGAAGAGCAGATTTAAAGGATTCAGAACATCGGAGATAGTAGAAAACACATCTCTCACATCTGTAGTTGTGGAGTCATAGCAGGCAACTGTATCTTCAGGCATCAAAAAAGGGTTGTCATTATCATTCTTGGAATCTCTCATAATCTGCTCTATAGAACGATCCCACGAACTAGTCTCGCCTGTAATGCGATCAACCCGCACAAGTAAAGCGTGTCGGTCATGGGCAGTAACTACACCTCCAGCACAGTTAGCGGACACAACTGCCTGAGAAAATCTCGCCCCATAAGGAAAGGAAGAACCATCGGATTTAATTGCCGAACTAGAATTACTAGTAGCTGAATTAGTTAGATTTGAGAGAAATACTCGAATACCGGGAGGTGTGATTTGGGAAGGTCGCACGAATTGATTTTGAGGTTGAGGCAATCTAGACACGATAATGCGATCGCCTGCTACTAGAGGAACATCTTCCACAGGATCACCTGTAAAAATGCCTGTGAAGTCAATCTTTTGTTCTTTACCATTACGAATCAAAAGAATTTCTTTAATATTAGCATTGGGCATAACTCCACCCGCGCCACGCAGAGCTGCTGTTAGGTATCGTTCAGGAGGATAGTCTCCCGAAGACACACTTTGCTGTTGCGATCGATCTTCTGCCGATCGCGAATTGACGATTATTCTTCCTGGTTGAAATGTTTCCCCCGAAACCGTTACTTGAATAGCCGACCATTGCAAGATGCTGACATTGACTTGCAAAAATTTTGGTTGAAAATATTTCTGAGCAATTAAAGCGTCATAAATCTTTTGCTTTACCGCATTAATTTCTAGCCCCTGCACTGAAATTGGATCGAGATATGGAACCTGAATTTTGCCATCTAGATTGACTTCAAACACCCCACTAAATAGTTCTCCCTCAGGAATTAAAACCCTTAAGCGATCGCCCTGCGACAGTGGAATGGCATTTACCCCATTTACAAAGGCAAATGACGCAGTGATCGATATAAGGGCTAAAGGAATTACTTTAAGTATGTATTTAGCAAGTAGCCTCATGCGAAAATTTCCCTCATTGTCACATCTAATTATATAGCAGTAAAAGTGAGTGGGACAGATCGCGATCTTTCAAGAAAGTGATATTCGATCAAAATAAAAGGGCTCATATTGCTCTTATTGCAATGTAAGTTTTGCTTAGGATATAAAACCCAAAAGAGTAATGGCGACACTTTGCGTAGCCATTACTCTTTTGATTTTTGATTTTTTCTAACTAACTCAATCATTACTATAGAATTAGGCAAATTAAGTAGATAATAAAAAGGGGATCTTTTTTGATAACAAGTAAGGTTGTGCGCTACAAAAAATTTTTTAAACTTTATGAAACCTAAAATTCTACATTTACTAAGCGATCGCAATGTAGGTGGGGTAACTGCTTGTACTAATAGCTTGATGCGATCGCGTCTGGCTGAGAAATATGACTTTCTGCTGCTCACGCCTGACGAAGCTTTAGCACAAATATCTACCTTAAAGCCAGATTTAATCATCGTTCACGATGCATCATCATGGAGCATTTTGCCTCTCTTACGGCGCTTGAGATCGCATGGCAAAGTCCTTATTCATGATCATCATTATTCAAAATCTTTTGAAGCAATTAATGTACCTATTAAATGGCGATTTCGACTTGTTTTAAAATTAGCACATGCGATCGCAAATTATGTAGTGGCAGTTTCCCACGCCCAAGGTAAATGGATGCTAAGTAACAAACTGGTCAATCCTCAAAAATTGTCAGTAATTCAGCAATGTCGTGTACTAGAAGACTTCTTGGCTTTACCTGTTAAGCCTTTGGGGGAAAAGTTGATCTTTGGAGTCTATGGTCGATTTTCTAATCAAAAAGGAATCGAGTTGTTACTCGAAGCAATGCAAGGGCTACCCGACTTAGATATAGACCTGTTGATTGGCGGCTATGGTGAAAAGGAAGAACTATTGCGACAAATGGCGAATGGCGATCGCCGTATTCAATTTGTAGGAAAGTTGACAAATGTCCCCAAATTTCTAGAAACCTGCGATGTTTCTGTCATTCCTTCTCGGTGGGAACCTTGGGGCAATGTCTGTGTTGAGTCTAAAGCTGCTGCTAAACCTGTAATTGTGACGAATGTTGATGGACTGACCGAACAGGTAATTGACTGTGGATTAATTGCTGAACCAACTGCCGAGTCGTTGAAACAGGCGATCGTGCAAGTTGTGAATATTCATAAAACTTCGCCGCAAACGCTCCTTGATTGGGGTAATAATGGTAGAGAATCGGTGCGCGGCGCATGGGAGAGATATCTAATAGAATGGGATAAGCTATCTGAACAGCTAATTAGGAAATCATAGAATCTGAACTTTACACTTGATCTTGATCTTGTATATTTATGAAACCTAGCATTTTACATATTCTGATCGATCGCAATGTGGGCGGTGTGACGGCTTCAGTGAATAGTTTACTGAGATCTCCACTCAGCGAAAAGTTTGATTTTTTTCTGCAAACGCTTCAGGAAGTTTTTTCCCAAGGATCTAAATTAAAGCCAGATTTAATCGTTGTCCATGATGCTTGTTCTTGGAAGTTTATTTTTACTTTATTGCGGCTGCGATCGCGAAGTAAGTTAATTATTCAAGAGCATCATTATTCAGAAGCTTTTGAAGCGATAAACGTCCCTTCTAAATGGAGATTTCGGCTGATGCTGAAACTCGCCTATAGCATTGCCCATCGAGTGATCGCCATTTCCTATGCCCAAATGAATTGGATGCTAGAAAATAAACTGGTCAAACATCGAAAATTGACCATAATTCAACAATGTCGCGTTCTAGATGATTTCTTGACTGTACCTGCCAAACCTTTGGGAGAAAGATTAGTTCTCGGCGTTTATGGTCGATTTTCTGAGCAAAAAGGAATCGAGCTTTTGCTAAAAGCGTTGCAAGAACTGCCAGATTTGGATGTAGAACTACTGATTGGTGGCTATGGTGAGAAGGAGGAGTTACTCAGACAAATTGCTGAGGGCGATCGCCGTATTCAATTTATGGGGCAGTTAAACAATGTTCCACAGTTTTTAGAAATTTGCGATGTTATCGTTATTCCCTCACGATGGGAGCCTTGGGGCAACGTCTGCCTAGAAGCAAAAGCGGCAGGGAAGCCTGTAATTGTGACAAGCGTAGATGGACTAGTCGAACAGGTCGATCGCTGTGGCTTGGTTGTGGGAGCAAATGTAGAGGCTCTCAAAGAGGCGATCGCTAAAGTTGTACATATCTACAAAACTTCACCGCAAACTCTGAGTAATTGGGGAGATAATGGCAGAGAGTCTGTGCGTGGTGCATGGGAAAGATACCTATCTGAATGGGAGGCTCTGTTTTGGCAGTCCAGCAAATCATCAAAGTAATTAAAGAAAAATTAGCCGATCGCTTTCTCCGCAATCTCGGTTGGCTAGGCTTGTCGCAGCTATTCATTCGCGTTTCTCGACTAGCTGCGACGGTCGTTTTAGCAAGGTTATTGACCAAAGAAGACTATGGTCTGGCGGCATTGGTACTGACTACCAATGAATTTGTGAATGTATTTACCCAAAATGGGATCTGGGCAAAACTCATACAAGCCGATGCTGATGACTTACCGAAACTTTGCCAAACTTCCTATTGGCTAAACTGGATTGTCTGTGGATTAGTGTTTTTAGGGCAATGTATTGCGGCTTTCCCAGTCAGTTGGTTTTATAACGATCCCCGCATTATCCTACCTATTTGCGTAATGGCTACGGTCTATCTCATCATTCCGATCGCTTTGGTGCAAGCTTCCCTTTCAAATCGCGAGAATCGTCTTCATGTTTCAGCGATCGCAAATGGCATTCAAGTTTCTGTTGATAATATCCTCACGATTATCCTTGCTTTCTTTGGCTTTGGGATGTGGGCGATCGTGCTGCCAAAGGTCTTAGTGGCTCCTGTCTGGGTGATTGTCCATTATCGCAGTAATCCTTGGCGACCAACCAGCGAATTTACTCTCAATGGATGGCAAGAAATTGTACGGTTTGGTCGCAGCGTTTTGGGGGTAAAAATCATGCATACTTTAACAAATAACCTCGACTATGTGATCGCAGGTAGATTTCTAGGCGTGGAAGCGTTAGGTTTATATTATTTTGCTTTCAATGCTGGTCTTGGAATTAGTATGAGTGCGATCAATGCCCTTGATACGGCATTGTTCCCCCACCTCTGTGATGCTCGTAGTCAGCCAAGAGAATTTAAAGAAAGATACTTCCAAACGTTTAAGAGAGTTGCTTGGATTATCTTGCCTTTAGTAATTTTGCAGTCTGGACTCGCTCCATTTTATGTACCAATTATCTTTGGGCAAAAATGGATACCTGCAATCCCTCTATTAATTCTAATTTGCCTGTCAGCAATCCCGCGACCTTTTGCGAATGTTGCTTCTAATGGACTTTGGGCGATCGATAAACCTGATTGGGATTTCGCTTGGAATATTCTATTTACAGGTGCTTTTGCGATCGCGCTACTAGTTGGGGTTAATTGGGGCGTGTTAGGTGTAGCTGTAGCAGTTTTCTTGACCCATAGTATTGCTTCCCCTGCTTATACGGTTTGGGTGTCTTCCTATATTTCTAAGGTGATGGATAAGGAGATAATTGCAATTGAAGCAAAAGAAGGCATCTAAAAGCTTATATATCTTAATGTTTTCTTCTCTAAAAGTTGACAGCCTAAATAAACAGCTTATAGTGGTGTTATAAGGAAATTCTCCATTTAATATCTAGTTGTATAAAAATATATTTCACCCATGAAAAATGTTTTAGAACTAAACCATACAGAAGCAAAAACATATTTTATAAAAGCAGAGAGTTACTTTACCTTTGACCTTCCTCGCTACTACATATTTGACAAACTAATTCATACATTATCTGAAAAAATTGAAGGTAAGTTACTATCCGATTTCTATGGAAGTTATCATGATATGGAAAAAGGAAAACCAAAAGCAACTTTCCCTAGTGACTATGAAAATGTAAACTATAGATTTCTTAACAATAAAGATGGTCGATATTCTTGGCGACCTCTTCAGCTAATGCATCCTGCTATATATGTATCTCTTGTACACAAAATAACAGAAGAGAACAACTGGAACTTAATTGTTCAAAGATTCAGTGAATTTCGTGCCAATAAAAATATAAATTGTTATAGTATACCTCTTAAGTCAGAGAGTGAAAGTTCTGACAAAGCAGAGACAGTAACTAATTGGTGGGAAGCTATTGAACAAAGGTCTATTGAGCTAGCTTTGAAATTTGATTATATTTTACACACTGATATATCAGACTGTTATGGCTCAATTTATACTCATTCTGTTCCTTGGGCGCTACATACTAAAGAATTAGCAAAGGCTGAGAAGCATAACAAGCATCTTATTGGAAATATTATTGATACACATCTTCAAAATATGTCATTTGGGCAAACAAATGGCATTCCACAAGGTAGTGTTTTAATGGATTTTATAGCGGAGATGGTTTTAGGTTTTGTAGATCTTGAATTATCAAAAAGAGTTATAAATAAAGACCTGAAAGATTTTGAAGTAATTCGGTATCGAGATGATTATCGTGTTTTTACAAATAGTCCACAAGATGCAGAGTTTATTGTAAAACATATTACAGAAATTCTTATGGATCTAGGAATGTGTTTAAACCCTCATAAAACTAGAGCTTCAAGTAATGTTATAGAGGAATCTATTAAACCTGACAAATTATTTTGGATTCTCAATAAAAGAGGAAATAAAAATATACAAGAACATCTTTTTCTAATTCATAGTTTAGCTAAGAAATACCCAAACTCTGGCAGCCTTGTTAAAGCAATGAATAAGTTTTTAATGCGAATAAAATCCATGAATAAGACCAGCCAGAATATCAATGTTCTCATTAGTATAGTTGTTGATATTGCTTATAGAAATCCAAGAATATATCCAATGTCAACTGCAATACTTAGTGAGTTATTTTTATTCCTTGAAGAAAGTGAAAAGGAAGAAACAATTAATCTCATTATCAATAAATTTGACAAAATACCTAATACAGGTCATTTGCAGGTCTGGCTACAAAGAGCAATATTGAAGCATCAGAGAGAAAGGTATTTTGAAGAAAAACTCTGCCAAAAGTTGAATGAGCCGAATACATTAATATGGAATTCGGAATGGTTAAGCGAGGAAATGAAAAATCTTATCAATTATTATCCATTGATAGATGAAGAGATATTAAATAATATGGACGAAACCCTATCCTTAGATGAGGTTCAACTATTTGGCTCAAAAAGCAATTATATCAATTAATAGACTGAAGAAATATGCAAATCAATGAGTACTGAAGTTGATTTGACTGTACTCAATCAATACTTAATTTGTATTTTGGTGTTAATTTACAATGCTCTCGTAAGCATCGCTAATCATTTTTGCGTGTGCTGCCCAAGAATATTTAGCAGCATGAGCTAAGCGATCGCTGATTGTTTAGTACCAACGCGATCATTGGGATTTGTTTAGGTTTAATGAGAGGCGATCGCGGTTAGATACTGAAGATTTAGGCGATCACTGTACAATATTAGCAATATCCTAGTTCTAACGGAAACATTTATCAATCTTTTCACCAGCAATCAGGCAATCAGTATAAATTAAAAATCTGGAGAATAAAAAATGATCGAACTAACTCTTGAGCAAAGGCAAGATGTCATCAAACAGGTCGAAACTCCTCCTCGTGCCATTGATCCAGATACAGCCATAACCTATGTACTTATTCGCGAAGAAGTATATGCAAAAATAAAAGCACTGTTAATTGAAGAACAAAACAATCAATTCTTGCAAGATATGTATCTTCCTGTCATGGAAACCTTCGGGAAAGAAGGCTGGGACGATCCAGCGATGGATATATACAACGATCTCGATCCCCGCAGACAATCATGAATATTCAGCGCGGAGATATTGTGCTAGTTGATTATCCTTACACTTCGAGTAGTGAAACTAAAGTTCGTCCAGTCCTTGTAATCCAGAACGATCGCGACAATCAACGTCTCAAAAACACAATCGTAGTCCAAATCACAAGCCAAACCCAACGCTCTTTAGAACCAACGCAATTATTAATCAAGATGACAACCCATGAAGGACAACAATCTGGATTGAGGCAAGATTCTGTTATTAACTGCGTCAATCTACTTACACTCAGTAAAGATAAAATACTTAGGAAATTGGGGCAGCTACCGAATTCCTCACTCCAAAAAGTCAACGACTGTTTAAAGACAGCACTGGAGTTAACCTAGAGTCAAATGTCATTTATCAAACGAAGTAAAAAATGAATGTATCCATCTCCATAGATTTCTCTCAACTTAAAACAGCGATCGCACAATGCAATCTAGAAGAAAAACTGGAATTATTGCATTTACTAGAAAAAGACACTTTTTCGGTGCGATTCAAAAAACTTCTGCATTCAGTGCAAACTGACGAGCTAAATTTAGAAGATATTACTCAAGAAGTTGAAGCTGTAAGACAGGCAAATCATCAAAAATCCCAAAACCTACCTTCACAAGAAACTTCACAGGAACTCGAACCTGCGGCAGAAAGTTTTCGGCGTGGTTGGGATGACGTAATGAATGGCAGAACTAAACCGATCGCAGAACTTTGGGATGGGATCGAAGTAAAAATATAAGTTACAGAGACTACACCAAATTTGACTCAAGAAGCGATCGCTGAAAACTTAATTTCAACATTCTGATTAAGAGATTAAAGATGCTATTTCCAAAGCTTAGCTGACATTTAATTAATTGCCTCTCAATTAGATAGAACTTATAACTTTAAGAGTTGCTCATACGCACCACTAATTGTTTTTGCATGTGCTGCCCAAGGCACTGGTTGCTAAAGAAGTGATAAATGGTTGTAAAGCTTATCCAGCAAGGATTTATGGCGACTGACTACAAAACCATGAAAAGAAAGGAAGAAATACTTTGAGCGGCTCATCCCTCTTTAACAGTCCAGTGACTAGGAGATAAAACCCCAAAGAGTAATGGCGGCGCTTTGCGCCGCCATTACTCTTCTAGCTCAATTATTGCTGTACTAACCAAATCCAAATATATTTTTAAATATATTTTTCTATCTCACTAATACCAAAACTCATCCTTTCAAAAAGTAAGATTGCATTTTCAGGAAGTTGCCCTTGCTTGCTGCTTTCTTCGATTACAGATGCTAATTTTGCTATACCATTAATACCGATCGCAGCGCTTGAACCTTTTACAAAATGTGCCTCCTGCTCAATCTTAATATATTGGTTTTGAGCGATCGCAACTTTTAGGGCATTCATATGTTCGGGCAGAGAGCTAAGATATGCCAGCAAAAGTTGTTTTTTAAACTCGGCATTACCGTTAGACATTTCTTCTAGATATGCCCAATCAACCTCTAATGCATCTGCGTCTATGCTATTAGATTGTTCTACTTCGTCAGGAGATGAGGGAGCGATCGCTTTAAAATTTTTCACAACAAGTTCGGTTGTTTCTAGATCACTCATTTGGGTGATGCTCTTGCTACATCGGGACAGGATATCTGCAAGGTCATCAATACGAACAGGCTTACTTAGGTAGTCATCCATCCCCGCAGCTAAGCAGCGATCTCGGTCTTCCTGCATTGCATTAGCGGTAAGAGCAATGATAATAACTTTAGAGTCTAGACAACCATTTTCTTCTGATTCTAACTTCCTAATTTGGCGACTAGTAGTATAACCATCCAAAATCGGCATTTGACAGTCCATCAAAATAACATCGTAATGAATTTGAGAAAATAGTTCTAATACTTCCTGTCCATTCGCAGCGACATCGGCCTGATATCCTAAATTTTGAAGTTGATTGAGCGCGACTTTCTGATTAACTAAACTATCTTCTGCAAGTAAAATCTTGAGGTTGTAAGGTGGAATGTGAGGCAGTATACATACAGGGCCAACAGGTAAATCATTAGCAGATTTTTGGGTAACTCCAGAGATGATCTCAATTAAACAATTTAAGAGACGCATCTTGCGGACTGGTTTGCGAAGATACTGATTAAAGCCGATCTCAATCATGCGTTTAGCATCTCCACCTTGATCGAGAGATGTCAGCATAACCAAGTGGATGTCTTTCAGCTTTGCTGAGCTTTTAATCTGCATCCCCAACTGCTCACCATCAAATTCAGGCATTTGCATATCAAGGATCGCGATCCGATATGGATCGTTTTCAGCGATCGCCCTCTCTAAATATGACAAAGTCAAATTGGAATGTTGGAGGGTATCAACACGCATTCCACAACTATCAAGTTGATGGTAAAGAATATTGCAATTAGTAAGACTGTCATCAACGACAAGTAATCTTATCCCTACTAAGATTTCAGCACAAATATTGTTGCGAAGGCATTCACTCTGTTTCTGGAATGGCGTTGTAAACCAAAATGTCGATCCTTTATTCTCTTCACTTTCCACATGGATTTCACCTCCCATTAACTCTACAATTTGCTTACAGATAGCCAAGCCCAATCCAGTGCCACCATATTGACGAGTCGTTGAAGCGTCAACTTGAGTAAAGGGTTGGAATAGCTTCGCTTGAGATGCTATGGGGATTCCGATACCAGTATCAATGATCTCAAATTTCAAAACCACCTCACTGTCAGTTTCAGACTGAATTGCAACTTCAATCGTGACTTCACCTTTGGATGTAAACTTGATGGAGTTGTTAGTCAAATTCAATAAGACTTGACGCAAACGACTAACATCACCGCGCAAACATTTTGGCACATCGGGATGAATAAATGATGCTAAATCTATGCCTTTGAAATGCGCTGATGGAGCAAGTATTTCCGTGATTTCTTCAATGCTAATATCTAAATCAAAGTTAAGATTCTCTAATTGCATTTCACCAGCTTCTAATTTAGAGAAATCAAGAATTTCGTTAATCAGATTTAATAAGTGATCTCCACTGGAACGGATGGTGTCGGCAAAGTCTCTCTGCCTAGCATCAAGGTTAGTATCTAGTAGTAGTCCTGTCATACCAATAACAGCATTCATAGGAGTCCGAATCTCGTGACTCATCGTGGCTAAGAAAGAACTTTTGGCTACAGTTGCTTGTTCCGCCTCTCTACGAGCAACTTCCAACTCAACATTTTGTTGTTGTAAAAGCTTAAGTTGTTCCTTCTCTTGGTCAAGCAATCGAGACTGGGCGATCGCAATCCCAATTTGATCGGCAAGCTGACTCATAAGACTGATCTCAAAAGATTCCCAATGCCTTGGTGCAGAACATTGATGGGCGATCAGTAATCCCCACAAATGGGCATTTTTCATAATCGGAACAACTAGATTTGCTTGCACTTGAAAACTAATCAAAAGCTCTTTGTGGCATTCACTGAGATTAGATTCAGCAACATTGTCGATCGCTAACTTTCGACCTTCTTGATATGTCTTCCAATACCCTGATTGAAAGCAAGTATCATGAATATCAGTATGCAGAGAAGATCTCCATTTGGGATTGATCGATTCTACTTCTACGGTCCCTGACCAATTATCATGAAATTGGTAAATGATAACTCGATCAGCTCTAATAAATTTGCGAATTTCACTGACAGATGTATTCAGAATTTCCTGAAGATTTAGGGATTGACGGATACGTAGAGCAATATCAGAAAGCAATAGCGATCGCCAATTCTGTTTGTGCAAATCTCTTTCAATTTTGCGCTTTTCCATAAATTGACCGATCTGACTACTGATCGCTGTTAAGACGTTAAGTAGTTCTAGATTACAATCCTGATATTCGCAGCTAAACATCGTAATTACAGCTAAAACCGTCTCATTCTCTCCGCATACAGGAAAACTTAGTGCATAGTTTATACCTGTTTTTTTTACAGCTTCTGATTTGTAAAAATTAGGATATTGGTCTATCTCCACACACTTAGCCTTTCCTTCTGCCCAAACCGAACCAATTAAACCAGATCCATATTCAACTGACATCAGTTGATGGGTCTGAATTAGCTCTATTGATTCAATTTCAGGTTTGGAATAACTTGTCATCAGGCTTAGAGCGCGAGGATAGTTACTGGTGAGCCATAGTTCAGCAATGTCCCACGACAACAGTTCGCATAACGTCCGTAAGATTCGTATTGCTGCGTTACTAAAGCTAGATGATTCGGCAAGGATTCCAGCGATTTGATTTTGGGCTGTTACCAATTTTTCGGTCTGTTGGCGGCGCAAGCGATCGCGCTCAGATTCTTTTTGAGCAGTAATATCTTTGGCAACACAGAGCAATCCTGTAACTTCTTTTTGCTGATTGTCTTGTTTCTGATTATAAATTGCAGTAATTGTCAACAAAACAGGAATGCGATCGCCATTCTTACAAATGTAAGTCCATTCTTTCTCAAATACTTCCCCAAATTTCGCTTTAGTCGTAAATACTTCGATCCCAATTTCAACAGGTTGATTTAATTCTACGGATAATTGATGAGATGTCTCAATGATTTCATTGATGTCATGGAAAATTTCAAGACTTTTACCAGTTATTTCTGCTGCTTTATAACCCAGTAGCGATTCTGCCCCTGAATTGAAGGATTGAATACTACCTTGTAAGTCTGTGGCAATAACTGCAAAATTAACACTATCTAAAATTGCTTGTTGCAGCATTGAGACTTTATGTGAAGACTCAAGCACCGATACAAGGAGCTTTGATGCTTCGTTGTTGCGCCGTAACTCTAACTGGCTAATAACTAGACGACCGAGAGCTTCGAGTTGTTGAATCTGTTGAGGTGTTAAGTCGTGTGGCTGGCGATCTATGACACATAAAGTTCCTAGATTGAAATTATCCGAAGTCTTTAAAGGTACGCCTGCATAAAAACGAATATTTGGCTCATTGACCACCAGTGGGTTGTCAGCAAAGCGAGGATCTTGAATTGCGTCTGGAACATTTAAGAATGCATCATTGGCAACTGCATGACCACAAAAGGAAATATCGCGAGGGGTCTCTAATGCGTCAATGCCAACACGCGACTTAAACCACTGCCGATCGCGATCAATTAAAGATATCAAAGCGATCGGCGTGCCACAGATACTTGCCGCTAGTTGGGTCAAGTCATCATATTCCTGCTCTGGTAATGTATCAAGAATGTTGTAGCGCTCAAGAGCAGCTTGACGATCACCCTCGTTCAGTGGCATTTGTGGCTTCTGCATGAAATTAAACCGAATAGACCAAATGAATAACGCGCCAAATGCATTACGACGAGATCTTAAGTTTAGCAGAAAAAAGAAGTAAACCTCAGAAGTAATGAGAATACAGCGATTCTCATTATGTAAGCAATTTGGGGTTTTTCAGCACCTGAGGCTCTAAAAAAACAAAATTGATTTTTATCAAAATCAGTCGTTTGCGGACTTTTATCAAAGTAGAATCTCTCCTATAACTCTCCTAATAAGTAGATGAGTAGAGGTACATAATTAATTACACATCCAAACCTGTAAAGTTGCGCCCCGCAGGGGCGTAACTTTACAGGTTTGGGTAATTTGTTTTGCACAAGTACTTAACCATACATATACACCCGAAGAGTGTATATGTATGGTTATAGGAATGGCTATAATGCAGTCAGTAATAATCTGGACACACAATAAAATGGGTAAAAACAAGGAAAAATTAGCTGACAAAGATCTGTCTAGCTCAATTAATATTGGTATTTCTGAAGAGGATCGGATTGCGATCGCTGACGGACTATCTCGCTTACTCGCCGACACCTATACTCTCTACCTCAAGACCCATAACTTCCATTGGAATGTAACGGGTCCAATGTTCAATACATTGCATCTCATGTTTGAAGCTCAATATACAGAGCTTGCTCTAGCCGTTGATCTTGTTGCAGAACGAATTCGCTCCCTTGGTATTCCTGCTCCTGGCACATATTCTGCCTATGCGAAGCTCACTTCGATTCCCGAAACTGAAGGAGTGCCCAAAGCGACAGAAATGATCAAGTTGCTCGTCGAAGGGCAAGAAGCTGTCACAAGAACAGCCCGTTCAATTTTTCCGATCGCAGAAAAAGCGAGTGATGAACCCACGGCAGATCTATTGACACAACGGATGCAAGTTCACGAAAAAACAGCATGGATGCTTAGAAGCCTGCTCGAAGAATAATCGTAAAATCAAGCCGCGCAATGCGCGGCTTGATTTTACGATAGGATTAAGTTTCAAGAATGTAATCATCTCCAATCGAAGTTGAATAATCCGCTTTTTTTAATAGGTTTCCCGATCTTTTTTTTGCTGCTACAAGTCCCCGCCACACTTGTGCTGCTCAAACGTCTTAGCACTGCCCGCGATCGCACAGCACCACTAATCCCTCTAGAACCATCCGCAGAAGCCTTAGCTAAGCAATCTCCCCAAGTTTCGATTGTTATTCCTACACTCAACGAAATTGAACGCTTACCAACTTGTTTAGAAGGTTTGCGCGATCAAGCCGCTAAAGAAATTATCGTGGTGGATAGCCGATCTCAGGATGGCACTCCCGAATATGTGCAGAAATTACAAAAGGATTTCCCGATTCCTTTAAGGCTGATTACCGATGATCCTTTACCTGAAGGTTGGGTGGGAAGACCTTGGGCTTTGCATACAGGATTTTTAAATAGTGACCCGACTAGCGAATGGGTACTTGGAATTGATGCTGATACATTACCGCAAAAGGGACTAGTCGCCAGTTTTGTAGATAAAGCAACAGTCGATAATTTTGATATTGTGTCACTGTCGCCGAAATTTATTCTCAAAACCGCAGGTGAGCAATGGCTGCAACCCGCACTATTAATTACGCTCATTTTTCGTTTTGGAGCAACAGGCGACCCTACCCAATTTACGGAAGATCGAGTGATGGCAAATGGTCAATGTTTCCTATCCAAACGCAACAAACTGGTAGAGCTAAATGGCTATGAACTCGCCAAGTCATCATTTTGCGATGATGTCACGCTCGCTAGAGCGGCCGCCCAGCGAGGTGCAAAGGTGGGCTTTCTCGATGGTGCAGCATTGATGCAGGTGCGGATGTATACATCGATGGCAGAAACATGGCGCGAATGGGGGCGATCGCTTGATCTTAAGGATGCCTCGACCCTAAGCCAAACCTTTGCGGACTGTCTGTTACTCACAGCCGTTCAGGGGTTGCCAATACTAATGCTAATCGCGCTATCAATTTGGCAACCAGTACCGTCGATATTGATGAATATTCTGTTTTGGCTCAATGCTTTTCTAGTATTCATCCGATGTTTGCTGATGTTTGGTATTCGCACTAGCTATACCGAGGTTGGCTTTTGGTTTTGGCTCTCCCCCCTCGCCGATCCTTTTGCGGTAATTCGCATTTGGATTTCGGCTCTTACAAAACCTAAAAGTTGGCGAGGCCGTAATTATTCATAATCATGAATAAGATAAGGGACTTAAGCCCCTTATCTTGAATCAGAAAAATGCAACACGACTATCAAACCCTTGGCGGCGCATAGTTTGACTCAAAGTCTCGGCACTAGCGCGATCGGGATAGCCCTGTACTTCGATATAAGTGCCGCGATAGGAAGATCTTAGCTGAGCATTTGGCGCGATCGATTGAACTCGTTGCAACTCAGATACTAAACCTGTAGGAATAATCACGAAATAACGTAGCTGCGTGCCAGCGGGTACAGTTTGAGATGGGATTGCGGGAATGCTCTGAGCCTGAACTGACTGATTTTGTGCGGGAAGTGACTGAGGCGATCGCACAATTTCGATCGCATTACTATTTGGAAAAGCCGAACCAGGCACATTAGGTAATGGCTCATTTTGGATCGGAATGGATTCCACAGGAATCGGCGCAGATGAAGCTGGGAGACTATTGTTGGGGATAGAAGGAATAGAATTTGCTGGCGTAGATGGCAAAGTGGCAAATTTACTCTGGACAGTTTTGATCTGTGGATTAAGACCTGCTTGACTAAACTGAGCCGCACGACGTTGAGCGAGATTTAAGTTATTAAAACGTCCTAACTGTACAACCTGTTCACCTGTGTCTAATCGGCTGGCAAATGCATCTGGAGCCAATATCTTTGCCTGTTGTATATTCACCACATTGGGTAAATATACGAGGTACTGTGTACTACTAGCATTGGTGGGAACTACTGGGAGTGAGTCATTCGGGAAAGACTGGGCGTTAGCGTTGCCGCTAAAGTTGACAATGGCGCTAATACTCAAAAGAGATACTAGCCCAAGGGCAGCGTTACGAAGAGTGTTTTGTGTGAGGAGTCTCATATGCTTGAGCCGAGGGTAGCAAAAAATGAAATTGGGCGAGATTGTACCATACTCTACAAGACTCACATAAGCTCTTTTAGTTTCAAATTAGCTATAGATGCTTGTATCAAGGCATATCAAAACCAAAAATATAAGAGGCGGCGCAAAGCGCCGCCTCTTAATATCTAAAAACTAAAGGTGACGCTTTGCGCCACCTTTAGTTTTTTATAAATCACGATGGGTAAAAGCCTTAGCATTTACCCCAGCATAGTCAGCCACAATGTGACCATTTCCCACAAGTCGATACTTATAAGTAACTAAGCCTTCTAATCCAACAGGACCACGCGGTGGCATCTTGTTGGTGCTGATGCCCACTTCTGCCCCAAAGCCGTAGCGGAAACCATCAGCAAATCTGGTGGAACAATTGTGATATACGCCTGCCGCATCGATATCACTCGTAAATATATTGGCGATCGCTTGATCTTCAGTGACGATCGCTTCAGTATGTTTAGAGCCGTAGGTAGTGATATGGGTCATTGCTTCTTCTAACGAATCAACAATTTTGATGGACAAAATCAAATCACAATATTCCATTGACCAGTCTGATTCAGCAGCAGGATTGATCGCAATAATTTTGCGAGTACGATCGCAGCCTCTGAGTTCTACACCCCGCTCTTGCAAGGCAGCTAAAGCTAAAGGTAGGAATTTGGACGCGATCGCATTATGCACCAACATTGTTTCGATCGCATTGCAAGCCGCTGGATATTGGGTTTTGCTATCAACTGCGATCGCCACTGCTTTATCTAAATCCGCCGACTCATCTACATACAAATGGCAGACTCCGTCAGCATGTCCGAGAACAGGAATATGGGTATTGTTTTGGATATAGCGGACAAACTGATTGGAACCTCTAGGAATAATCAGATCGATGAGTTTATCCATCTTTAAGATTGCCAAGGTTTCGGCGCGAGTAGTCAACAGTTGCACCACATTGGGCGATACGCCCCCATGTTTTGTAAATAGCTCTTCTAAAGCTTTGTACATCACAAAAGCGATCGCTTCGCAGGAATGTACAGCTTCACTACCGCCTTTGAGAATTACGCCATTTCCTGACTTAATACCTAATGCAGCAATTTGGGTAACAGCATCAGGACGCGCTTCAAAAATCACACCAATTACGCCCAAAGGACAAGACAAACGCTCTAATACTAAACCTGTGTCTAGTTCACGGTGAATTTGACGATCTCCGATCGGATCATCAAGGCGGATTACATCGCGAACACCTGTGACCATGCCTTTCAGTTTATTTGCATCCAACTTGAGACGAGCGATCAAGGCACTGGGCAATTTGTTCGCATTAGCAGCAGCGACATCCTTTTGATTGGCTACCAAAATCATTTCAGATTGTTGTTCCAAGGCGACTGCGATCGCTTCTAATGCATTATTCTTTGCATCACTAGGCAATTTCGCCAAGGCGATCGCAGCGGTGCGAGTACGTTGGATCGACTCTAATAAATCTTGTGGCAAATCTTGAGGCAAATCTATAGATACATTCCCAGACACGTTAATCTCTATTACTTTTCGTAGATTGAAATTTTAGAGTAGAGATTTAGTTAACTAAGACTAGCAAATCTCCACTATTTTTCTATCTTAATACGAAAAGATCAAAGGTAGAGTGGGCAACGCCCACCCTACGATATTCTTAACAACTCATTTACTGTATTCACTAATTCCTCTGGGTGGAAAGGTTTGCCAATATAAGCATTTGCCCCTTGCCGATATCCCCAATGGCGATCAGCCTTGGTGGATTTAGTCGAACACATAATGATATTGATATTCCATGTTTCAGGATTGTCCCTCAGTTTGCGACAAAGCTCATAGCCATTCATCTCAGGCATCACAACATCTAAAATTGCGAGATCAGGATGTAGCACCTCAGCTTGGGCGATCGCTTCCACCCCATTCTTAGCAGTCACAACTTCAAATTGATTGCTTTGGAGTAAATGAGCAATCATTTCCCTTTGAGTCTTACTATCTTCAACAACAAGAATTTTGGACATGGCAGGAATTCTCTAAGTTCAACATTTCCATCCTAGATCTGAGGCAGAAATTGCACATGAAGACTAAGTCCCGAATCTACTAGTACTTTAGTCCCATACAAAATTGGGACTATTGCTACTTGCTCGTTACTATATAAACAGCTAATCTGAATTCACACCAATTCTCGAAAGTGTGACTGTTGAGAATTAGTCTGAGGCGATCGCCCAAAGCGTAGGTAACTTCCATGAAAATCCGCATTTTACTTGTTGACGATCATTCCTTTATTCGTCGCGCCCTGAAGATTTCTCTTGGTGATGAATCTGCTTTGGAAATTGTTGGAGAGGCAGAAAATGGACAATTCGCGATCGCGCAAGTAGAAAGCCTTCAGCCAGATGTTGTTCTCATGGATATCCAAATGCCACTTATGGATAGAGTGGAAGCCACAAAACAAATTTGCGATCGCTTTCCAGAAACGAAAGTCCTAATTCTCACTGTCGATGATACGGAGGAATATGTTTCACAGGCTCTGAAATATGGAGCCTCAGGATATATCTTAAAAAATACGTCTCCCGAAGAATTATCATTTGCAATTCAAGCTGTCTATCGGGGTTATATGCACTTGGACTTAAACTTAGGCAGAAAGGTGATTGCGCGAATTCCAGAGATTTCTGAAGTGTCTACAACTGATTGGGACAAACTCACTCCTAGAGAGCAGCAAATAGTAAAATTAATCGCTACTGGCGCAAATAATGAGGAAATTGCCAATCAGCTTTATATTTCCACAAAAACTGTCAAAAACCACATTACCAATATTTTGAGCCAGCTAAATTTACGAAACAGAACTCAGATTGCGATTTTAGTTGCCTCAATTCTTAACTATTCGTAAGTACCTAGGCATAATTAAAAGTTCCGATCGCAACTTTCAATTACTTTATCCCAGATCGCAAAATGGAGTTCTTTATTTCGCTTGCGATCGCTTCTAATTTCTAAAACTTGAGTTCCCTTAGCACTCAGAGAAATCATCACGCGATCGCGAAAATCTTGCCAATCTTGAATGAGAATATGTTCGCAATCATAGGCGGAGATAATTGGCGCAAAGTCTAGACCATGCGATGTGCCGAAGAATTCTTCAAAGGTATCTTCATATTTGGAAATTGGTAGTAAATCAAAAATACCACCACCATCGTTATTTAGAAGAATCACTGTCAGAGAAATATCATATTTTTTGGCGGCAAGTAATCCATTTAGATCGTGATAAAATGCTAAGTCTCCACAGATGAGAACCATCGGACGATCGCATCCCCATGCAGCACCCAACGCACTAGACAAAGTTCCATCGATACCATTAGCACCACGATTTGCTAAAACGGTGATTGGGCGATCGCTATGGAAGAATGTATCCAAATCGCGGATAGGCGTACTGCTTGCCACATAAATATAAGTATCCGCAGGAAGAATTTCCGCGAGTTCTGCATAAACTTTACCATCGAATAATTCATCGATTGTGCTGAGAGATTCTGCGATCGCATGTTCAGCGATACTTTCTGCTAGTTCAAAATCTAAGCGCCATTGTTTATCTTGCCAAATCGGTTGAGCATAGTTCTCTAAATAATTGGCTAACTGTAAGCAAAAGCTTGCAGGATGAACATTTAAGGCTTGGGTAATCCCATGAGTAGGATCGCTATTGGTGCTACCAACCACGATTTGCTGACAGCTAATATATTTCTGTAACCAGAGTAGATAACTTTTGGATGTAGGCATGGCTCCAAAGCGGATCACGATTTCTGGAGCATGGGCTTTACAGAAGTTTGGCGATCGCAAAAAGCTATCATAATGTCCAATTTCGTTACCACGATGTGCGCCTGTAGCTTCGATCAGTAATGGATAGCCTGTTGCTCTTGCCAAGCAGCGCACAGCATCTAAAAACTCTGGTGGTGAGTCATATACTCCTACAACTAGCACTCCCTTAGGATGGCTGATAATTTGATTGGCTATAGCAGCGATCGCATCCGTATCCAGCGATCGCATTCCTGAAATTACTTGACTATAAGCATCACCTGAAGGATTACCAAACAATGCTTCTGGACTACTGAGAGCTAAGTCTTCTGGTACATCATTAGCAACAGGAACAGGTGGCATCGGATCAGCGAAGGGGAAGTTGAGATGGACAGCACCAGCGGGTGTATCACCTTTCCCAGTAGCCATACTCACAGAACGACCAATTAGCGATCGCAAATAGCGCAATCGAAAACCGAGAATCTCTGGTGTTCCCACTTCAAAAAAGTAGCGAACATGTTTTCCATAAATATTAATCTGATCAATAGTTTGCCCAGAACCACAATCGCGCATTTCTGGGGGGCGATCGGCGGTCAAGACGACAAGTGGAATTTGACTGTAATAGGCTTCAATAATCGCAGGATAGTAATTTGCAGCCGCAGTTCCTGATGTGCAGAGCAGGGCAACAGGAGCTTTTTGGACTTTTGCTAAACCGAGGGCAAAAAAGCTGCTTGAGCGCTCATCAATATGCACCAAAATCTGAAAATCAGGACTGCGATCGCGCAATTCAGCAAAAGCAATCACTAGTGGCGTAGACCGAGAGCCAGGGGAAACACAAACTGTCCGCACACCTGATCGATATAGCTCTTCAGCAACAATGCTTGCCCAAAGTGTATTTCGATTGGCGGTATTCATCTGATGGTAGTTCCATTAGCACTAAAGTGCAGGCTGTAGCCAAGCTCAGTTAGCATTTGGCGCAAGATCGGCAAGCTCAACCCCAATACATTAGTGTGACAGCCTTCGATTCTTTCAATTAATAATCCACCCAGCTTCTCCATCGTAAAACATCCTGCACAGCATAGAGGCTCCCCAGATTCTACATAGCTGGCAATTTCCGCATCAGTGGCATTGGCAAAATACACCTTGGTTACGCCGTGACGCATCACCGATCGCTGAGTTTTAGCATCAATCAAATAATGTCCTGTATATAGCTCACAGTAATTGCCACGCATCTTTTGCCATGTCGCGATCGCAATTTCTTTGGAGTCAGGTTTACCGTAGATCATGCCATTGAGATACATGATCGAGTCACAGCCCATAATTAGCGCATTCTGCCCTGTAAATTCGGTTGCGATCGCCTTGGCTTTGCATTGTGCCAATGTCAGCACCAATGACGTGGGATCGCTAACCTGAATTGCATCTTCATCAAAATAACTGACTTTGACAATTGGTTCGATACCAGCGTTTTCTAAAATGCTCTTGCGGGTAGGAGATGCGGAAGCAAGGACAAAAATGGGATTGGGCATGGGAATTAACAAGATAAATAAGAGAGAAGATCTACATTTGTTTCAGCTTTTCTCCTATTTACCTTACCGCACTTTTGTGAGCGAGCCGTAGGGGCAGAGCATTCCCACCACAATTTATAAATTTTTAGATCATCTTATTTTTGGGAATGCTCTGCCCAAAACTTCGCAACGCAGGGACAATTTATCTATGAAATCATCAAGGGCAGAGCATTTGCGGATCGAGGTTTCTGTGGTGAATTTTAAAATTGTGGCGCAAATGCTCTGCCCCTACAACTCCTACAATTCTATATTTTTAGCTTCATGTTCGATACGTTCTTGAGATCGCGATCCGATTTTCTGCATTGATACTAAAATATATTTAGATTAAAATTTCTTAATATTTGGGCAATCGTATAGTGCTAATCCAATCAGACTGGCTCAAAAAACTACGAGGGCGCTCGTTTGACCTAGAGCTGGGAGCGATCGCAGTTATTTATTTTGTGCAAGGTGCAATGGCAATCTCGCAGCTTGCCGTAAGTTTCTTCCTTAAGGATGACTTAGGACTAAGCCCTGCGGAAGTTGCCTCAATGGTTGGGATTACAATGTTGCCTTGGACAGTTAAACCTTTATATGGTTTGATTTCTGACGGATTCCCAGTATTTGGCTATCGTCGCCGTCCTTATCTTTTGCTATCAAGCATTTTAGGGATTTTTGCATGGGTAAGCATGAGTTTATGGGTCACGACTCCCTTTTGGGCGATCGCAATGATTGCGACGGGTTCTCTCTCTCTTGCCTTTTCTGATGCGATTACCGATGCACTGATTGTCCAACGCGCTAGACTAGAGCCAGAAGGTGATGCAGGTTCATTGCAGTCATTTAGTTGGATTGCTTCCTCAATTGGCGCGATTATCTCCGCCTATTTGAGTGGTTACTTATTAGAGCATTTCGGCGCAAAATTCGTTTTTGAAATTACCGCGATTTTGCCGCTGTTGGTGGGTATCTCAGCCTTTGCGATCGCCGATCCACCCATGTCCACAATTTTTATTGTTGCTCCTGATCCCGCCAACAATTCGGCTGATGGTTCACCTTCTTTAAAGCCAGAAGCTTTGTCGAGAAATTCACAAATTTGGATGTCGCTGAAGTTTAACTTTACTCAACTGCGTCAAGCCTTTACCAATAAGGCAATTTGGTTGCCTGCGGCGTTCTTATTCTGCTGGCAAGCTTCACCAAGTGCTGATACTGCTTTTTTCTATTTCACGACTAATGAACTGAAGTTTAATCCTGAATTCCTCGGTACGGTTCGATTTTTTGCGAGTTGGGCGGGATTACTTGGTGTATGGCTATTTCAGCGCTTTTTTAGAGCTGTGCCGACTCGCAAGATTTTCTTTTGGACAACCATCATTTCCACTTTGCTAGGGCTTACCAGCTTATTACTAGTTACGCACACAAACCGAGCTCTAGGTATTGATGATCGCTGGTTTAGTCTTGGGGACAGTTTGATTTTGACTGTAGCTGGTCGCATTGCCTTTATGCCCGTTTTGGTATTGGCAGCAAGACTATGTCCTGAGGGAATCGAAGCAACATTGTTTGCACTGTTGATGTCAGTTTTGAATATTTCAGCGCTATGTTCTTTTCAGTTAGGAGCAGGTTTGACCTATCTTCTAGGCGTTACCGAATCCAATTTTGATAATCTCTGGTTATTGGTTTTAATTGCAAATCTAACCAGTCTTTTGCCACTTCCACTTTTAAAGTGGTTGCCTGACGAGAAAAATGGCAAGCAAGAAGAAGTTACTCCCCAAGTTCCCATCCTTACAGAAGAAGCACTCAACTTATAAATTAACTTATAAAAAATAATGGAGGCGCGAAGTGCCTCCATTATTTTTTCGCTATAAATATTTCTTGCTCAATGGTCTTACAACAATCCTCGACGGTTGCTCCATTGAGCATTTTTTCTGCAAGCGCAATTAGCACCAAACGCCGATCGCTTAATAAATTACGGGCATTTAACAACGCCCAACGCTCTTGGGTCATTGGATTAGGTAAATGAGCAATTGATTCTCTCAAACGTTGCATATCATCAATACCACCTTCAGTTGTGCCTTCACACATCAGTTGTTCGGCTGCGATACCTGCCATATATACAGTGCTATAGCGATCTAGTAAATTCGCTGATAAATTTACTGAATTAGGCGCATCAACAACCTCAATTTCCACGCCTCCTTCGATGCCTGTAAAAGCCTCATCAGCTAATATTTCACCTAGCGATCGCCCAACAATGCCCGCGATCGCATAGTTCACAACTTTAAAGCCCAACACATGAGCCGCAAGAAAATGCCCTGCTTCATGAAAAGAAATTCGTTCGCGATACTTTGGCGATTGCGCCCTCAGCCATGCTTGAGTATATGCCCCAAATTTTCCTTGCCAAAAGCCAATATCAATACCCCAAGCACTAAGTAAACTAATGGCGATCGCGGCAGGGACGACTGGTGACAAACCTGCCATTGTGC
The DNA here is from genome assembly GCF_002914585.1 of Pseudanabaena sp. BC1403. Classification (NCBI taxonomy): domain Bacteria; kingdom Bacillati; phylum Cyanobacteriota; class Cyanophyceae; order Pseudanabaenales; family Pseudanabaenaceae; genus Pseudanabaena; species Pseudanabaena sp. BC1403. The sequence continues at coordinate 2,393 of NZ_PDDM01000040.1, read as the reverse complement.
CCACCAAAGACATCATCGTAATTGTAAATATTGCGATCGCTAGTAAATCAGTGGCAGTTACATTCATGGCAAGGCTCAAAAATCGAAATAACTTAAGACAGACAAGGAGCTTAAGCCCCTTATCTGTCTTAAGTTATGGTTTTTTAATAAAGGAAGTACTAGGGTTTGATTTCTTGTAAAAAGTAGCGAGACTATCGTCATCACCGACAAAACGCCAATGCCAAGGCTCATACATTACGCCCTGAGGGTTATTGGGCGGGAAAGACATTTCAAATCCGTACTTGGCAGCATTGCTTTGCAACCACTGAAAGGCAGAAGTTTTCTCGAAACTAGTTGATAGATTTGCACTTGGAACTGCACTATCACCAATATCTAGCGCATAGCCCGTGTGATGCTCACTATGTCCTGGAGGAGCGCTAACTTTGGCTCTTTGGGCTGGGGTTTGGTTGCGTTGCTTACTGATCTCAAAGAAAAGTTCTTGCTGCTCAGCGATCGTCCGAAAGCCTGAAATTACAACAAAATCTACACCATCAGCCTTTGCATCAGCTTCCATTCGCAGAAAACTCTTTGCTGCCGCCTCATGCAGCTTAATTTCATAGCCATCCCCTGCTCTGCCTATGGTGCGTAATTTATTCGCAGGAGCTTCACTAAATGCATGATGTCCAAATAAATCTGGTGGACTATTAGATTCTTTAGCGATGACCTCTGGGTTTGCCTTAGTGTCATTGCCTTTAGCCGTAGGAGTTGCACTTATAAATGGTGCAGTAGCAATAGCCGATGGTTGCACTGGCTGAGATGAAACTGGTTGTAAACTTTGATCAGGTGAAGCCATTTCTCTCGGTTGATTCGCGGCATTGGCATTTAGGGCAAACCAAATGCGGGTGCTAATAATCGGTGATAAAAAAGCTAGTACTGCTAAACCATATGCCCACCAAGGAACTGATTTTAGCGATCGCGAAATTACATTGACTTTTTCTGGTTGCTTTTGGGGCGATCGGTTAGGATCGCTGACCCTTTGAGCAACGGGGATATCGTTTTGGGTAGGCATAGGTATACAAACGTTTGAAGTTTTAACCAAGGTTAAATATACACAATAAATAGCTTGGCGCAATTAAAATCCAGATCCAAAGCCTGAGTCGCCAGCACAGCAAGAAACACAGGCTGAATAATTAGTGGTGAACGGCGAAGCCGTTCACCACTAAATTATTCTCTGGGAAGAGAGTACTCAACTATAGGCAAATTCAGGTAAAAATCTTTTGCTAAATTAATGTAATCCTGCGTATAGATATGTTTGCGCTCTTCCACTACCAATATAGTTTCTTGAGTTTGCCCCTGAATTGAACTTAATGTTGAACTTAATTCTAACAAGATACGTTTAATGTCAGTTTTAGGGGTTGGTCTGACATAGGTTTTGCGATCGCAGAATAAGTGAAAATTCTTGGCTTTAGTCAGGAAATTATCAGCTAAATCTGTCGGATAAATAACTGCTAAATGACCAGTCGGCTTTAGTAACAGCAAGGCTATTTGGAGAATATCTGTTTGAGAAAGGCTGTCACTATGTCGCGCTAAGTTTCTAGACTTTTGCGATGATTTACTCGCTTTCTCAAAAAAAGGAGGGTTGGAAATAATTAAGTCATATTGCTTAGAGCAATTATTGGCAAAGTCTTGAATAGGAGCATGAAAAATATTTATGCGATCGCACCAAGGTGATTTCTCGATATTCTCTTTTGCCTGTCCATAGGCTTCTTCTTCAATTTCCACTGTGTCAATATTTGACAATGGCGATCTCTGTGCCATCATCAGCGCTAGCAGCCCTGTCCCAGTTCCGATATCAAGAATTTGAGAGTTGTCAGATATATTTGCCCAAGCTCCTAACAAAATGCCATCAGTCCCTACTTTCATCGCACATTTGTCTTGAAGAATTACAAACTGTTTAAAATAAAAAGAGGAATTTCTCATTTTCTTATTTGTGATTGCATTGCTTACAATGCCAGTTAGTTGGGAGCATCTCAGTTTGACACTGAGTAACTATACTCACAAGAATCAAGCATATCATTGAGATAAGCACAGCGATGCTTCAAAACTTGAGAGACATTTTTTCGATTCCATTGAGCACCCGAAATCTTAATGCGCCGCCCAATTTGCTTAATCGAAGATTCGACTGAACCAGAGCCAATAGTCAGACCTAACTTATGGAAGGAACTATATTCAGGAATCCGCAGACAATGGTTGCGTAAATAGTCCACAAAATTCACCGCTCTTTTAAATTTGCAACCCTCAAATAAAGCTATAGCAGACTCAACATCGGGAGCATGTCACTTTTGCGAAAAAGCGAGAAAAAGGAGGGAAAATAGAATAATTTAGAGGCCAGTAAAAGCATGACACCAGAACAA
>NZ_PDDM01000039.1 GCF_002914585.1 Pseudanabaena sp. BC1403 | reverse complement strand
AAACCTGTCTCCTGTTCTGTTGTTCGTTAATTGTCTATCCTAAGATCCTCCATCTTTTGGCTTCTTTTTATTCATGCAACAACGCCCTTCAAATTTCAAAGAAAATTAATGGTAATGTCCTAGAAATAGGATGTGGAACAGGTCGAATTACTACTCATCTTGCACAAAATGGTATCAAAATAACTGGAATTGATATCTCTGAAGACATGTTAAATATTGCCCGAAAAAAGTCTTCTCAGGTATCTTGGATTCACTCAGATATGAGAAATATTAATATCAATGATTTGTTTGATCTCATTATAATTCCCTATAATTGCTTCCTAATGCTTCTAAAATTTGATGATGCAGAAGCATGTTTAACATCTATACGAAAGCATTTGCGATTAGGGGGAAAGTTAGTTATTGACATTGCAAATCCATCACCAGAATATCTCTTCACGCTTTTGTATAACGAACAAAAGCATGTAAGCTCGATATTTGAACATCCTTATAATAAGAAAGTGATAGTTGCAAGGAGACAAAGAAAATATAATTCAGCTACTCAAATTTTATGTTTGCAACGCTCATTTAGATTCCTTGATTCTCAAGAGACAATAGATGATGAGCATTTTTATCGGATTTATTTCCCTCAAGAGATAGAAATTCTGCTGCATCATTGCAAGTTTACTGTTGAGCATAAGTATGGGGACTACAATTTTGAATCATTTATATCCGAATCACCTCAACAACTTTTAATTTGTTCTTCTGTACAAAATGATTAATACTAGTTCTAGGTTCCAAAAAAAATGAAAAAAGAACATATTGAACAATATTCTAGATTAGATCTTGTTCACCATGAACCTGCAATGCGACTTTTGAGTAGCCTAAATCTAAAAGGTGATGAGACAATCCTAGATATTTGTTGTGGTGATGGAAAGTTAACTGCTGCAATATCTTTGCTTGTTCCCAATGGTTCAGTGGTAGGAATTGATATCTCTGAAGAAATCATTAATTTTGCTACATCTAAATTTCCAAGAAGTGTGTACTCAAATCTTGATTTTGAAATTGGTGATGCAAAAAAGATGGATTTTTATGAAAGATTTGATCTGGTAGTGTCGTTTGGTTCTCTACATGCCATAACAGAGCATGAAACTATCCTAAAACGGATTTATACCAGTCTTAAACAGCATGGTAGATTAGCTATTCAATTTGCAGGTAAAGCAAAACCAAATGATTTCCAAAGCTTGATTATTACTTTGTTAAAATCCGAAAAATGGAAGAGCCAACTTACTGAAGAGGTTACATATAGTTTCTATGAAATAGAAGAATATCGCGAGATATTAAATTTATGTAAACTGCATAATGCAAAAATTGATATTAGTATTGGAGAAAGTAAATATCAACGAAAAGAAGATTTCTATTCTTATAGCTATGATGCATGGCTTTCTTTGAGCAGCAGAATACCTGAAGATTTATATGCAAGTTTTATAGATGATCTCGTTGAATTATATATTCAGTACAATCCACCCGATGATAATAATATTCTTCATGTAAAATTTATATGCTTAGAAGTTACTGCCACAAAAAATGAGTTGTTCCTTGGAAAATAGAAAGAGTAATATCTCAGCTGATTTGATATGAGAGATGGTAATTGAATCCTAATGTCAATCAAAGTAACAATGAATCAATAATTGTGACAGCGATCGCATATTCCCACAGCCAACATCACAGAATCATAGATTAGCGATCGCAACCCCAACCTTGATAGAACGAGATACTAATCCCATAGAGAAAACGTTCGCAGGGCAAAAGCAATGATCCTCAACTCACTAAGCCAAGTTCGCTCGATTGTAATCAACACCGTTGTTGGCACTGAACAGGCGATTATCTTTCTAGGTAAAATCTTTGTAGTCGATAAAGCTTATAACTCTCTCAAAGATGCGATCGCAGGATGCAGAAGAGATTTAGATTTGGGCATGGCAGTATTAATTGCACCTGACGCAAACCAGTTCAAGGTTTGGGTTTCGATTCCTAACGAATTGATTTTGCAAACTGCCTAACTTTTCACCACCAGTAACTCATCCCAACAACTCGTATATCTAGGCGATCGCATATCCGTTCTCATTTTCCAATCTTGCCTCATCCCCTCACTGGCAAAACGAATCGTGCCATTTCCATAGCGCCTATTGAGCGAGTCAATTACTGCCATTAACTTTTCATCGGGCTGATCGACTGCGGGTGATAGCAAATCCAACTGCACCGCATCAACCGAGCTAAGGTCATTGAGACTTACGCCACATTTTTTATAACTGAATCCTTCTCGAAATAAACTCGACATACAGAGCTTGGCAAACCGAATCAATACTTGAGAGCTATTCGTCGCCGTCGGGAGAGATACAGATATCGAATTACTATATTGCAAGTCATTGGGTTTGAATCGGTTAGTCGTCAGAAATACCCCTAGAACCGATGTTCGTAATTTCCGATGTCTCAACTTCGCCGCTGCCCTCGCTGCATGGTGGGCGATCGCTTCGTGCATTTGTTTGAGTGTAGTTACGGGCTGTCCGAACGATCGCGAACAAATCATATTCTTTTGCGGTGGGGCGATCGCTTCTAGTGGCAAGCATGATGAACCACGAAGTTCATGCACGATCCTGACACCGATAATGCCCATGATTTGTTTGATAAGCAATTCATTCGCATCTCTCAACTGAGCCGCTGTCGTGATGCCATGCGATCGCAAGCGCACACCTAAACGTCGATTTATTCCCCAAATATCTTCGATTTCGAGATTATTCAGTACGCGATCGCGAATATCATCGGTCAATAGTTCGGCAACACCACTTACAGATTTTTTGGCTACTCGATTGGCAACTTTGGATAAGACCTTTGTTGTCGCAATACCAATACCTGTAGGAATACCAGTCCATTTCAGAACTTTCTCTCGCAATTTCGCGCAAAGTTCTATTAGTCCATCGGTTCCCAAATGGGCGAAACCTGATAAATCTAAAAAGCATTCATCAATCGAATAAATCTCGATTTCTGGCACAGATGCGAAAAGCACATCATAAACGCGATGACTCAGATCTCCGTAAAGTTCGTAGTTTGATGAAAGTGCGATCGCTCCTGCGTTGTGAAGTACAGATTTATATTTGTGGTAAGGAGCACCCATCGGAATACCCAATGCTTTTGCTTCAGGCGATCGCGCCACGATGCAGCCGTCATTGTTCGACAGTACGACCACAGGTTTACCCTCAAGCGACGGGTCAAACACTCGCTCACAGCTAACATAGAAGCAATTACAGTCAACTAGAGCAAACATCTTTGATATCTGTACGAAAATCTTATTCTAGCAAGCTAGGGTTAAGACTGGTTTTTTGAATTTAAAGAAGACTCACCTAGAGATTTATTGATGGTTCTGAGTAAGCAGTCAAATTTGCGATACCGTTAAGAAAAGATTAGAAGCACTGAGAGATATGTCACAGGGTAAAGAAACAATAGTTTTGGTGCTATCGATGCTAATCACAGCAGGTGTAGCAGGTGGTGGTTACTTGTACTTTTCACAGCAAGGCAAGCAAGATCAGTCACCATCAACTCCTCAATCAACTACCCCAGTAAACTCAAGCAATCCCCCAAACAACCCTGTATCAGTTACAAGCTTGAATTTTGATACAACTTTGCCGAATCCCAGTATCTTGAGCATGGACGGCAGTACGACAATGGTCGCCCTCGTCAAAGATTTGCGTAATGCTTATAGTCAAATTAATCCTAATACTCCAACAACTTATGGTGTCCCTGACGGAAGTCCTACTGGTTCAAGCCAAGGCTTAAAAAATTTGATTAACGGCTCAGTAGCAATCGCGGCAACTTCTCGTCCACTGAAACCCGAAGAAGCTGAAGCAGGGATTCAATTAGTACCGATCGCTAAAGATGCGATCGCTATAGTGATCGGCATTAATAATCCGTTTAAAGGTGGATTAACCAAGGAGCAAGTACGCGATATTTATCAAGGCAAAATCACGAACTGGTCACAGGTTGGCGGCACAAATTTACCGATTAAAGTAATCAATCGCGGTTTGACAAGTGGAACGAGACAAGCTTTCCTTGATATTGTTTTGGCAGGACAACAATTTGCTCCTGATAGCACTAACTTCATTACATGGAAACAAGACGAGACGACAGCAATTTTGCGCGAGCTAGGAGATAACGGCATTAGTTATGCAACTACTACTCAAGTTGAAAAACAAGAGATCGTGCGGATTTTGTCGATTAATGGTGTAGCCCCAACTGATATCGAGGCTATAAAGTCTGGGAAATACCCCATCAGTCGCAGCTTATTTTTAGCGGCAAAAAGAACGACTAGTCCTGTTGTTAAACAATTTATCGAGTTTGCACTTTCTCCGCAGGGGCAACAAATTGGTCAGAATCTGGGATTTATTTCCGTGCAATAGTTTTTTGATCGTGAATGAGCCTGTTTAAAAGACAAAAGGTATGCACGATAGCGATTGATGAAGGGCAACCCAAATGATGATTAATATCGTTGAAAAGTTTATTGATGTGACTGGGTGGGGTAAATCGCCTTAACACGAACTTTTTGACTTTCTTTGTCCGCACCAACCACAATCCAATTAAGTGGTTTTCCATACTTAATCAATTCATCCTGAATCGCCTGATTTAGGGATGATACTGTGTAGTGATTTTGAAGATCGACTTCGATATTGATTAATTTTGTAGTCATAATAAATTACTCAAAAGCTAGGTAGATTAAAGAAAATCGATGCAATTGCTGGTCATTTACCAAGAGTGTAATGCTCGCAACTGGGGCGTTTTTTTCGACTGGTGGGCTTCCATCCGAGTTAGGACATCATCGAGAATTGTAATGGCTTCGGCAATAAAAGGACCTTTGTTTAACATCACGCACTCAGCACGTTCAGCCATAGCCGCGTCGGTCATCTCGCCGCGTGAAGGCGCTCCATCTTTGACCAAGCTTTCTAATACTTGTGTAGCCCAGATCACAGGTACATGGGCTGCTTCGCAAATCCAAAGAATTTCTTCTTGAATCTCCGTCAATCTTTGATATCCAATTTCAACGGCTAAGTCGCCTCTAGCAATCATCACACCAAATGATTGTTTACTTGCTGCATGGATGATGAGTTCTGGAAGATTGGAAACCGCGATCGCCGTTTCAATCTTTGCCACGATCGCAGGTATAGGGGTTCTGCCATCTAAGCGAAGACCTAACTCTTGTTGAAGTAAATCAATATCAGCAGGTTGCTGCACAAAAGAGTAACCAATCATATCTGCGTGAGTGGCGACAAAATCTAGATCGCTTAAATCTTTTGCCGTAAGAGGACTGAGCGATAAAATGGTTTTGGGAAAGTTCAATCCTTTTTCGGGGCGAAGTTTGACTCCTTTGGGGCTAGCATGGGTTACTTGAAGTAATAGCCCTAATTGCCCATCTGGTAATCGATATTGGGTGTCAACCACACGAGTCCGAATCTTGCCATCATCAATGTATACGGGTGCGTCAACTACTAATAAATCGAGGATTTCGGGAACCGTACAGCAAATTTGGAATTGGTCTATAGGTGATGCGATCGCCTCGCCTGTTTCTAATTTACTTGCAGATTTAGGTGCACATCGCGAGAGCAAGATGCGATCCCCACGAAATACCCGCTTTCGATCGGGTGGCTTAAGGACTTCTCCTGTGCGGATCTTAGGTCCCGCTAAGTCCATCATCACTTTACAAGAGGTTCCATTCTCCTGCGCTGCTCGACGAACATAAGCGATCATGGATTCCCATATTTCTGGATTGTCATGGGCGCAGTTAATTCGCACAGAGTTTGCGCCCCGTCGGATAATTTCGCGTACTAACTCATAGTCAGTAGCAGCTTCCGTGGGCAATGTAACCATAATTCTGACCCGCCGATGGGGACAAGCTGTCCCAAATAATTCCTTGGTATGCTGGAGAAGTAAACGATTGCCTTCAAAAAAGGATTCTAGTGGTTGACGGTGAAAACTTTCAGTGGAGTAGTTGCCACACATTACTTCTAGCGCCGCAATCACAGCATCAAGATTGGGCAATACCCTTGCTTCAATCCTTCCTAACGAAGACAATCCCCAAGGCATTAATGCAGATTGGAGTTCGCGGAGGTCGTACTGACGTAATGCAAGGTATTGAGCTAGATTCAAGGCACTTGGGAGAAATTCAGCCCGATGAATGCCCGATTGCCATTTATTAAAGGTAATGGCTCCTTCACTTTCAACCTTCTGGCGTAGTGCTTGAAGAGTAGATAGCAGTATATGAGGACTTGATAAAAACTGGGGATCGATACTAACTGGTGAAGTTTGGCTAATCATATATCAAAGGTTCCTAAATCTAAATATTCGCAGGATAGTTCCGAATGATTTAATGTCTCTGATGCGCTAGTTATGCATGTACAATATCTATCGGTGTTGAGAGTAGAGATCGCAATGATTGGCGAAAGTCTAAGGAGAGATAACGCTGCTGAATGGGCTGCCAATTTTGCCAAAATGTGATTTGCTCCTGCTCCATTGTCTGGTTTACAGTGGGTAGCACCTTTGCCAAATCTGCATTCAATGTCGATTCTAAAAACTGACGCAAGACTTCACGATCATGAAGTTGCCCCAAGATTTCTTGGATCGACTTAAACTCCTCAATTCTCTCAAGGTATGAAGCCTCATAAAAGCCTGAAAAGAACTCCGCTTGATAGCGAATACCTTTCATTTGTTTGCGTAGGTCATGGAGAGCATTAACAAATTGCTTTAGTTGTTGATGCAACTCCTCAGAATTTTCAATAGAAATCACGATGACTTTTTCTGCCTGAATAGTTGTTCCTACCAGCCACCCTTGGTGGAGAAAAAGTTGACAGATTAATGGAAGTAGCAAGTCGGGCAAAACTTCTCGAACTACCAAATCGCCGATCATTGTATATCTCGGTCGATCTAGCCAAGATTGGATACCCTGCTTTAAGTCGTAATAGCGATCGCCATTCAACGTCTTCTGTAAATCGAGAAAGCTGCGATCGCGTTTTTTCTGCAAACGTTTCAAAACTTTATCAAACTTTGGTGTTTCTGTATTGTCCAATAAAGGCTGATAGTGGTTTATCAATTCTTGTTGAAGTACATCTAAATCGCGGGTTTCTCCTAAACTTTTAGCGATTTTTCCGATGGATGGATTGCTTAGAGCCTTTGGTAAGACGATTGCAGAGCCAAATATTTGAATAGCTGTTCTCAAACGGCGCATCCCGACTCGCATCTGATGCAACGGTTCGGGATCTTTATCTTCAAAGATGCCTTTTTCTTGTTCGACAATCTTCTGAAAGTTTTGTTGAATGATTTGATAACTGTACTCACCCAGCTTAATCGATAAATCTAATGGCTGGTGCTTCATACAAATTCACCTTGCATTATTAGTTTATTGAGAAACAAAATTAATTTTGTTTTTAATCTCAACGATCCTATTATCGCACTTGCTGAACTTTCTACTCTCTACCCAAACATTTTTATATGCTTATGAAGATTTGCCGAATGGCAAGCTAAATATGATTAAGTTCAGCTAACGGTAGATTGTTTCAACATAAATGTTTACACTCACAAAAAAGCGATCGCTACCTTTGGCGATCGCTTTTTTGTCTGGAAGCTCATAAAGATATTTCACTAGAACTGTCTAAATTCTGTAGCTAAAAACCTTAACCCCAATACCTTTATTTCTCGCCTTATCAATCGTGTCTTGCGTCCCTTCACTATCATTAATTTGAAAAGCTATGAGTTCATCGGCAATATCGATGATTTGAGTAATGCGATTAAAATACGCTTCTTTATCAATGACTTGGGCAATCCCTTCAACTAAGCAACCCATTGCTCTCACCATTTCTAGTTGCAGAATCAGAGATTCTGCTTGCTTATGATTAATTACACCTTCGCTAGCACGATTCAAATAGTGAGCGCTGTATATCTCCAACGTAGACGGGATAATAATCTTTAATCGACTAGCATCAACACCAGCTTGTAAGGCTTCATCAGTCGCAAAGAAATCCACACCTAAAGCACCACCCGAAACAAGCCCATTGCCAAGGACAAGCAGCGATCGCACTTCCTCTCGCACTCTGCTTTCTATGTCAAGATTAGTTTGTCGCCAACTCCCTGCGATCGCAGTCCATTTCATAGGGTAGTGATCGACTTTTATCTGATTACGTTAAGGTTACACTCTAGCAGAACATATTAAGATCTACGCACTGAACCCTACTTTACTTGTTATAAATCTATGAATAGAAAATTTGATGACCAAATTGTTTTAGTTACGGGTGGGAGTTCAGGTATTGGGAGAGCCACGGCGATCGCTTTTGCTAAAGAAGGAGCGCAAGTTGTTATTGCAGATATAGATTCTATTGGTGGTGATGAGACGATTCGTATTATTCAAGAAAACGGTGGTAAGGCTAAGTTCATTTATACAGATGTGTCTCAAACTCAATCCGTAGAATCACTCATTACTTCTATTTTCAGTACATTCGGTCATTTAGACTGTGCTTTCAATAATGCTGGAGTTAGTTCTCAAACTAAAGCTTTAACGGCTGAATCTCTCGAAGATGATTGGGAGCGCATTATTTCTATTAACCTTAAGGGCGTATGGCTTTGTATGAAGTATGAGCTACTTCAGATGCAGTCTCAGGGCAAGGGGATAATCGTTAATACTGCTTCTACGGCTGGATTAATTGCTCATGCTGGGCATTGTGCTTATGCTGCCAGTAAGCATGGAATTTTGGGACTTACAAGAACGGCTGCTCTTGAATATGCTCAAACTGGGATTCGGATTAATGCGGTTTGTCCTGGTTATATTCGTACTCCAATGCTGGAAAGGGGAATGCATCGTGATGGAGGTAGCAATGCACTGGAAATGGCAATGATTGCTAAACAACCTTCGGGTCGTCTAGGGACTGCTGAAGAAGTTGCCGAGACTGTACTTTGGCTTTGTTCTGATTCTGCTTCATACATTATGGGGCAAAGTATTGTCATAGACGGTGGATTAAGTGTCCAATAGAAGACACTAGTTTCCCAAACCCCTATGACAAAGCACCCTAACCAAATTGACTAGGGTGCTTTTGATTTAATTCAGATCCTTATCGATACCAGTAGGAAAACCTACTATCCCAATTTTTCACTAGAACAATTCAATCATGGAACTAAAGTCTGCAAAACCAAAATCTCGGCTCAGATACCTACGCCTATTATTTTTCATCCCTGCGATCATCGCTTTATTGACTATGGCATATTGCATCTGGCAGATATTTCCTTGATTCGTGGCGATGGCGATCGCTGGTCCGATCGCTGGTTATTCGATTATGCAGATAATTCCACTGTTTATTAGTTTTATGGATAGGCGATCGCGGTTCTAGTGGAAAATTGAAATCAGCATTTCCACGTTTAAAGGGTGTAAATATTTACAGTGGATTGTAACGGTTAGCGATCCTAGTCGCGATCGCAAGCTTATAAATACTTTGCAAATAATTTATAAATAACACCTTTACCAAATATTTTGCTGATATAATGTTTCGCAATACATCGGGAATTTTTCAACAAGACAATCGGCATTGTCAGGCAGTGTTACTCACAATTGTGGGATTTAAATAACTGAAGTATTGAGTAAGTAAATTTATGGGTTACTAACATGTTTACGTCAGATTTTGAAAAAAAGCCTACCCAATCTACAGCTTCAGTAAAACCCACAACTTCGTTTTTCCAAACTAGAGCCTTTGCCCCACCACAGACGGATGAATCCGCCCCCCCTCCTCAATATAGATATTCTGAAAATATTCAAGAAAAACTAATCAATCAACCCAGCACGCAGTCGTCTGATACACGCATTCAAGCAAAACCCAAAGAACCCTTGAGGGCGATCGCAAGCTTAAGGGAGATCCAAGCTAAATTGAATATTGGTGAACCAAACGATAAGTATGAAAAAGAAGCAGATGTGACTGCGGCAAGGGTTGTTCATCAAATTAATTCTCCCAATAATCCATCAGTCAATTCATCCATTCAAGATCCACCAATTCAACGCCAAGAATTGGGGGAAGAACAAGAATTGGGAGAAAGGCAAAAATTACAAAGGAAGCCTTTATTGCAAAGATTGCAAAGACGGAAAGATATTGCTAAAGGAGAAGCATCATCGGATTTAGAGTCATCAATTCAAAGTGCAAGGGGGCGTGGTCAGTCCCTAGATAAAAAACTGCAACGGTCAATGGGACAAGCGATGGCAGCAGACTTTAGTAATGTGACGGTACATACAGATTCACAGTCTGACCAATTAAATAAGTCAATTCAGGCAAAAGCATTTACAACAGGTCAAGATGTATTTTTTAGGCAAGGGGAATATAACCCAAACAGTAAATCTGGGCAGGAATTGATTGCTCATGAGTTGACTCATGTGGTGCAGCAAGATGCCAATAAAATAAAACGGATGATGAATGAAGATGAAAGCCCGAAGACCATACAGAAAATAGTCAGAGAGGTTAAGGAGGAGAAAGGTTGGACAGGTGCTAATTACAGTGAGGACTGGGAGTGTATAAATATATGCAATGAGGTGAAGCAAAGAATTTCCGGGTGGGAGTTATGTACAGTGTCTGGCTATGTGTTAGTAGCAGGAGGAATAATACCTGAAGGGACGAGGAATGGGAATACGGGAGGGATAGAGAACTATTGGAGGTTTGAGATGCACGTCTACCTGCGCAATAATGATGGTGAATTATACGATCCAACGTTTGAAAGAGCAATCGAGGAGGGCGACATAGAGGTAGGTGTGAAGGACGAAGGTATGTGGGGCGGGGAAGATACAGAGTTTGATTATTGGAGGTTTGATATGGGAGGTGGGATGGTTGGCACGGGAGGAGAATCGGGGTGTTTCTACCTATTCCCCACGGAGAAACTGCTGATTGAAGCGGTGGCAGATCACACTACGGATGTAGGAAGATTTTGGCAGGTAATTGATAGTGACGATGACGAAGAGGAATAGCAAGATTTTCTGGTCACGGTAATCATTGGACCGATCGCAGGATATTCGATCTTGCAACTGGTTAGATTTTTCACTGAATAAAAAAACGATCGCCGTTTGCGGACAGCGATCGCTTCTAAATGTGATGGGGATTCGTTGAGACTGTCAAGCAAAGTGTGTAAAATCTAGAAACTAGAGTGAGAGGCGATCCTCGAAAAGGATGGCAAATCGATTAAGAGCAGGTTTCCAATCACGAATCGGCATTGTCCATTTCTTGGAGATATTCCGCATCGCCAAATAGACCAGTTTGAAAGCAGCCTCATCAGATGGAAAAATCTGTTGAGACTTAATCACCTTCCGCAAACTGCTATTCATTGACTCAATGGCATTGGTGGTATAAATCGCCCTGCGAATCTCAGGCGGGAAAGCAAAGAAGGGAATAATATTTGCCCAATGACTGCGCCAAGACTTAGAGATCGACGGATATTGCTTGTCCCATTTTTCAGCAAACAACTCCAGGTTAAACTCTGCTTCTGATTCCGTCGCAGCGGCATAAATTGCCTTGAGATCTGCACAAACTTGCTTACGCTGTTGCCAAGGGACAAAAGCGACCGAGTTACGCACCATGTGAACAATACATAACTGTACCTGAGTTTTGGGAAACACAGTTTCGATAGCATTAGGAAAACCAGTTAAACCATCAACGCAAGCAATCAAAATATCTTTGACTCCACGGTTGTGAATTTCGGTGAGTACCGACAACCAGAACTTTGCACCCTCCCAATCGAGAAATCCACATACCCAATAATTCCTTGTACCCGTCCATGTTTACCGCTAAGGCAAAGTACAGGGACTTATTAATTACCCTGCCATTGTCTCGAACTTTGATCACTAAACAGTCCAGAAATACGATTGGATAAACCGCATCGAGGGGACGGTTTTGCCATTGCTTCACCTCATCGATTATGGCATTAGTGACATTGGAAATGAGCGTTGGTGATACTTCGACTCCATACATTTCTTGCAACTGGGCTTGGATATCTCTGACACTCATCCCTCTGGCATACAGGGCAATCATCTTTTCATCTAGTCCTGACAAGCGGCTTTGTCCTTTCTTTACCAGATGCGGTTCAAACTCGCCTTGGCGATCGCGGGGGATGGTTATCTCTGCTACTCCAAAGTCTCCTTGAATAGTTCTCTGGCTATAGCCATTGCGACTGTTGGTTTGTCCTTCTGGTCTACTTTCATGCTTGCCGTAGCCCAGATGCGTGGATAGTTCTGCTTCTAATGCTCTCTCTACCAATGCAGTCGTCAGTTGCTTCAGAATTCCTCCTTCTCCGAATAGGTCGGGTGGAGTTTTACATTCTTGCAGCAATTCATCGAGTAGTTCTTTACGAATATTCATCTTTTTTGGTGTCAGTAATTGTGTGTCTTGATTATCTCTCTGTATACTTCCCAGACTTTACACAGATTACTTTACACTCTCGATTCGTTAGTTTTTTTGCCCAGTAAGGCATCCAAATCTATACCAATATCGCTCAGATTTGCAGCCTTAAGCAAGTTAGTTAGTTGCCACCCGCTTATCCATTCTTGCAATCGAGTCGTCATTAATCATCCGATCACTGATCATGTCACCCATTCTTTCTAGTAAATCTGCATATCGCCCATTATCGAGTTTGCACTTTCTCCTCAGGAGCAACAAATTGGGCAGAATCTGGGATTTATTTTAGTGCAATAAATCGGTAATGTTTTAGACTTTTTGGAAAGCAAATAGGACTCATAAGACAAGAAAGTTAGCTGGGTTAGATTTTCTGCTTTTAGTAAATTTTGTGATTCAATGAGTCTGAAAAGCTTCCTAGAGGCGTAACTTAGGATTGAGAATCTGCAAACTTCGCTAACCGTTTCGCTAGATAAGTATATCTCTGCCGATCGCTGACTTGTCTGACAGCCAGCCCGATCGCCTTAGACTCCCCGACAATAATGGCAAGCTTTCGCGCACGAGTCAGTCCAGTGTAGAAAAGATTACGAGAAAGCATCAGAAAATGCTGCATAAACAGAGGCATGATTACCACAGGATATTCGCTGCCCTGTGCCTTATGAATCGTCGTCGCTCTCGCGAGAGCAATCTCATTAAGATCGGCATAATCATAGACCACTTGCCGATCGCCAAATACCACCGTAACTTCACGCTCCTCCAAATCGACACCCGTAATCGTGCCAATGTCACCATTAAAAACCTCACGATTATAGTCATTCACCTGCTGCATAATGCGATCGCCCAAACGAAAGATCGTGTTGCCGTACTTAATTTCGGGCTTTATCGCATCAGGAGGATTGAGTAATTGTTGCAAGACAACATTGAGATTGCGCGTACCCACATCACCTCTAGTCATCGGACAGAGAACTTGCATATCTTGCTGAGGGTCAAAGCCCAGACTCGGTAACAACTCCGTAATAATGTCACAAATACCCTGCTGACCAGCTTCAGCATTCGGCATTTCCAGCCAGAGGCAATCGGATTGGGGCTGATTAGAGACTTTTTCCATGTTTGGAAACTTACCCGTATTGATGTGGTGAGCATTCTGGATAATTTGACTTGCTTGAGCTTGCCGAAATACCTCAGTGAGCGTAATCACAGGGACTTGCTGAGAATCAATCAAATCTTTGAGAACATTGCCCGCACCAACACTGGGAAGTTGATCGGTATCGCCGACAAGAAGCAGTTGAGCGCCCAAGGGAATCGCCTTCACCAGAGAAAAAGCTAGAAACAGATCCAGCATCGATGCTTCATCAATACCGATCGCCTGAGCGGTCAGAGGATAGTCCTGATTGCGTTTAAAGCCCATTGATTTTGGGTCAAACTCTAGAAAACGGTGAATTGTCTTAGCCTCACAACCCGTGACTTCCTGTAATCGTTGAGCCGCCCGACCCGTCGGTGAAGCGAGAGCAATCTCCTTACCCATCGCTTTCCAGAGCGCGACAATCGTGCGGGTGGTGGTAGTCTTCCCTGTCCCTGGTCCGCCTGTGAGAATTAACACCGATGAAGTTGCTGCCATCTCCACGGCTTCGCGTTGTTTGGGCGAGAGTTGGATATTTCTTTGGGTGGTGTAGCGCTCAATCCAAGCTTTGACCCGTTCAGGATCTGGATTGTGTTTGCGTTGCAATAGTTGATAAACCCGTTCAGCAAGATTTTGTTCGGTATGGAAGTAAGTGGGTTTATAGCAGATGAACTCTCCTTCTAAGCCTTGCATCACCAAGCGATCGTTGATGGAGAGACTTAGAACAATCTTAGAGATAGTTTCAGGATCTGGCTGATAGTCTTCGAGAGCGAGCAGTTTGATCGCTTTCTCTTCTAGTTCAGGGCGCGGTAAATAGCAATGACCATCTTCAGCAGCTTCCCCTAAACAATGGAAGATACCCGCAATGCTGCGAAACTCAGAACTAACTTCAATACCAATATTCCGAGCAATCTGATCGGCAGTAAAGAAACCAATGCCATAGATATCCGTCGCCAGTTGATAAGGATTTTCGGAAACGGTCTGAATGGAATCATTACCATAATGCTTGAAAATCT
Source organism: Pseudanabaena sp. BC1403 (assembly GCF_002914585.1). Lineage (NCBI taxonomy): Bacteria > Bacillati > Cyanobacteriota > Cyanophyceae > Pseudanabaenales > Pseudanabaenaceae > Pseudanabaena > Pseudanabaena sp. BC1403. The sequence continues at coordinate 20,943 of NZ_PDDM01000039.1, read as the reverse complement.
TGACTGCATAGGTGGTGGATACTCCATGTCCTTGCAGAAATACCATGACCTCCTTAATTGCCTTTTGAGTTTCCCAAGCAGTTTTGATCATCTTCACCCGTTTCTTGGCAATGCCAGGAACTTCAATCAGGCGGTCAATCTCATGTTCAATGATGTCAAGGGTATCCAAGCCAAAATGAGCGACGATACGTTTAGCGGTGACTGGTCCCACGCCTTTAATCAGACCACTGCCAAGATATTTCTCAATTCCTGTAATCGTGGCGGGTTTAGTTTCACGGTATCGCGTGACTTGGAATTGGTCGCCAAATTTAGGATGCGATCGCCATGTGCCTTCTAGGGCAAGAGCTTAGTGGTGCAGAAAACTTAGGCGAGTCTCATCTTGAGACAGTGGTAACACGAGAAAATTCAATACGAAAATCTAACATTTCTCGTTTGGCAATAGAAGCACAGGCAGGAGGAGGGTTACTTTTAGGCAAAATCTCTAATTGAGGAAGTAGTTTCTGCTGGTAAAGAAGGCTGTGAAGTTGACGAAGACCGAGTTGCAGAAAACTCAAACCGCGATGATCATGCCAATCAATCCAAGCCCTTTGCCCCAAACGCACCAACATCATACCGAGAATCAAAGCAATCAAGGAAGCCGTGGCAAGGAGCATAAATAAACAAGTGAGAGCTTGAGCATCACGAAGATGAGAGCTAACAATATCAAAAGCCCCAGACTTGTAATCCTTAAAATGAGGCTCAATCCCACCGAAGCGTCTGCCATAAAGAGCAAAGGTCTGTAATGATGGCGAAATAGCGGTAAGTACAGCCCATGAACCGTTAGCCATTGCTAGATTTGCCGTAGCTAAGTGACAATTAATATCACCCAGCACCGTAACATCAGGGAATAGATAAGCTTGCTCTGAGGGTGGTATCAGTTGTTCCACACTCTTGGTTGAACCTGTGGCTAAAGTCACTTGCAGATCGGTCTTTGCTCGAATTGCCCAAGACCATCGATTTCGATTTAACCAACGGATTAATTCCCCATGTTCAAAACCTCGGTCAGCAAGTAAGGTCACCGTGCTTTTCGGTGGCAATAGGGTAAGGACTTGCTCTAATACTGGACGATAATCCTCAAAGCCAACTGTGGCGCTGCGATGTTCCAGCACTACTTGTGCCAAGCAAATCGACCGTCCTCCCCAAATCAAGCATACTTCTATCAAACAAAATTTATCCCATAGCATACTCGTATCTAGAGCCACTTCTAACGATGCTCCTGCAAATGCTTGCAGAAAGTGCTTCAGCAATGGGTTATAGAATGTTTCAGCTATGATGCGCGGATTATGCACAAAGTAGTTTAGTCTTTCCATTTGGCTCCTTGCTTTGCAGTCCCGATGGCTCAAATAGGGCAACCAATGACTCAGACTTGCACTTCCTGATTGTAATATTGCGGCTACTGCCTCAGCAAATCCTTGCAGATGTCGTTTATCTTTTGGCTTAATCCATTGACGCATTTGTTGTTGTAGTTGAAGATAGAGGTGGGGTATTTGCATCAGAACTTTTGTTGAGGAACTTGAGTATCTCATGTTTTGCCCCTTCCCTATCTCTTGTCTCATTATGAGAATCTATGTGCGTCAACCCTTTCAAGACTTTTCTGCACCACTAAGGGGCAAGAGTCTGTCCTGCTTGGATATTGGCAAAGTTACCGACTACGGTGATTAGGTCTTGAGCCTTGGGTACTTTTAGCCGCGCTACGGTATAGCCTGTCTCGTCGGAGTGAAAGGTGATGCGTTCGATGATGCCTTGGAGGTAGTCGATGTTGTCAGGCATGAGCCGAAAGAACGGATAAGTGTAGCGATCGCTTTACCATTTATATAGCAATTTTGATTCTGTTGTGGTAAATAGAGATCGTCCCTAATCCCGCAACGTCACAAATCGCTGCGAATATTAGCTTAAATATTGTTTGGTAATCGCCTGACTAATCGCCACCTCCTGTTCCTTAACCGCAGTCTCGCGCAGAGTTGCCAGAAAGTCGCGGAACATTTGGATACCAACATCGAAGCCTTTGGCTAAGGCACTTTGAAGTAGATTTGGCGCAGTGGCAACTGTTGCCGCAACTTGGGCATTAGACAAGAAAATCGCAATGTAAGGATCGTTCTGGGGAATGCCAGACTTAGCCACAATCTCGTAGATTTTAGAACTTCCATTCCTCACACAATTCTATCTCTTAGTTATCAATTAATACTTTCGCTACTTTGTGGAGCAAAGATGATTGACTATTATCACTAATCTTCAAAATATTTTGAGTTAGGGTTGTAAAATGAAGAGAAGTGATCGGATGCTGGATAAGTTCAGATGTGGGGATTGGCTGGTCGGAATACGTCTTTCCAATCAAATGATAAACTCTAAATCCTTTTTTTATAACATTATTGATACTTTTAGCAGATGGAACAAAATACTGAATAAATGATTCATTCCCTAAGTCCAAACATATCATATTTTGAATTCGATTGATAGGATTAATGTTACTGTTATAGTAGGTCACTAGAGGTAATAATTTGCTACTATTTTCACCTTTAATTTGTCGATTAATTTTTAGATTCCCATTTTCCATATCTTCAAGGATATCATTACGTCCGATGAGCATTGGCGTAAATAAGTCATTGGTATAATAGCTAATATATATCTTTGCAGATTCATCCACAAAATATTGTTGATTATCTATTAACTTTTCTGATTTGTTTCGTTTCCTTTTTAAAAATCGAAATCTATCTTCGATCTCTTTCATGTCACGAATTATATTTTTAATATAGATATAGCTATCTTTGTACAAAAATTCTATAGCAACGGCTTGAGCCTTTGCATTAAAAGGACTACGCACATAAATAGTAACAAATTGTTTTTCGGAAAATGACTGGGTAGAAATAGATAACCCAAAGTTAGGATTAATAAGATTTTGCTTTAGCCAATTCTTGATCCCTATCTCAATCAAGGTTTTCTCATATTCAGGTGAGATTTTTATTTTATATTTGTCGTAGAATTTCTCCCATTCTTGAATATTTTTTTGGTTGCTTAGATAGCATGATATGGAATTTGATACGTCCAAAAATAATCCGTCTGTAAAATCCTGTGTATCTACGGATAGAATATTTTGATCAACTGCTTTAGTTGCATAGCTAAGAACTGACAGAGAAGAATTCTCATCTCCAATAGTTACAAATTCTGGAATATCTATTCCCTGCATACTAAAAAATGCACCTGTTTCTAAGTAGTTAAATTTTTTCTTTAACTGTGAATAGAAATCAACTTTATTTCCATCTCTTTTATCTACTTCTATTGATGGATACCAGAAACCATCATTTCTCTGGTAAGCAATTGAACCAGTTTCTTTATCCAAAAGTTTATTGAGAACCAAGTAGTTTTTTTCTCTTTCAAGCTTGATACTTGACCACTCAACATTTTCATAGATCTTCCAGTAAGAATTATCTTCACCCTCAATTTCTACTTTTTCATATTTACTAATAGTTTTTCCAGAATTATAAAATGTTAATAAAGAGATTTTTCCCTGATAGTGCAGGAAATTTTTTAGAAATTGTTGATCAAGTACAGTTAAATCAACTCCAGTATTGTTAATGATTTCTAATGATTCTACAGATTCTATATTCTTGATAAAAGAGTTCTCTAGGTAGTGATCAGCCTGAAAATGAAGAGATTGAAAAGAAATACCCCATTCACTTAAAAAGCCCTCAAGTTTTGATATGATATTTTGGTAATGATAAAGCTGTGTCTTTTTAAACTTATCGAAATCTTTATCAAATCGCATAAAATCGATGGAATTTGAACGCCGTGCATCGTACAAACGGTCAAAGTAGTAGTTCTTATTTTTATAGACTAACAATTCTCCTAGATCATCACCATCTAAAGTACTGTATTTATCTTTCGGTAAGAAACGTAGATTTTTTCGAGTTAACGTTAATGTAAGAACATTATGGTAGTTGTATTTGATTGATAGATTTTGTCCCCAGACAATAAGAACATCTTTAGATATCTTCTGAGAATGAATTAAAAGTAGTTCCTCAAAACCATTAATTGTCTCAACAGCTAAATTTTGAGAAAGAATATAAAACTTAAAAACTAAATTTATGATTTTTTCTTGATTGTTCTTAAACAGGTTCTTCCATCCAGAATGATTTTTATTTGGAGATAGAAAGAATACGTTTTTTTTGTCATGCGATAGAAAATACTGAACTTCCGAATCTTTTAGATTCTCAGTGTAGCTGGATAGCCTTTGCTTGATTTCTGTCTTAATACGTTTGTGACGTATCTTATAAAAGTTGGTGTTTGAGTAATCTTCCTTGGTAAACCAATCATTTTGGATAGCAAAGTATTCAATCCCCTTACCCAACTTAAAAAGATACTGATAAAGTTTTTCAGCAACTTCTTCAGATGTTTCAGTTATCTTTAATTGATTTGTTCTTGATATATCAGATAGTTCTTTAATCATTTTATCTTTCATTCTATTTCTCCTTGTGGAATAAAAAATCTTTGAGGATACTGGACTCAACTGGAAAATTATGATTGTCAAAACAAATCAAACTTCCAGAAAACAATGTGGGTGAGTATTGCTGGTTTTTCTCTTGGGTTGCGTGTAAATTTAGAAGTAAGCCTTTCACTGTGCCAAATTCTGAATAATCTGAAGCAATAGCATTTAGCTTATTTTGAGCTTTTTCTAATGTCTTGCTTGACAAGTTATTTCCCGAAGCGATACTCCATGCTTTAACATCAATACAAAATAGTGCATTGTTCTTAACATAGTATAAATCAAACTGCTCATAAAGCTTGTTGTATCTTTTGAAATCTAGCAGTGGCTCAAAACCATGATTGGTTTTTATGTCTTTCCAAGCTTTCCCCTTGAAAAATACATTCTGAATCCAACGTTCTACAAAATTTTCGGCTAGGGATGGATATAACACATCATAAAAAAATTGTGGACGTGGAATATAAGTGTTAAAAATATCTGGCTGAGGAATCAACTCATTATATAGCTTGTAAATTGAGTCTGTCGAAGAATCGAGGGATCTAATTTCACTACCTTCTAAATCATCATCTTGAGCATTTATTTTTAAATATTCAGGATATAATCGCTTAAGATAAGGATAGATTTTATCTCCATTGATACTGTCGCTAATAATCTGAAATTTTTTGCCATCTTCCTCTACTGAAGCTAAATGGGGCATAAATTCAGGTTGTTCTGTATTGTGATAGAACAATGATTCAATAAATTCAGCAGGAAATAGCCCTGACTCTCTTAACTTGCTAAGATACTTATCTGGATCTTCAAAAACAACTGGATCACGAAGCGCTTCCCATGCCTTAGTGATTGCGAAACTATCTTTATCTTGATGAAACTTATCAATTTCATTCAACATTTTTTCTCTAAATGTCTGTAAATCTCGATAAGCATCAATTTCATTGTAGACATGATCTTCGTAATCAATAATCGATCTTTTCTTCTCTTCCTCTTTAACGCTTAAGTAAACACTATGGTTGTTAACGGAAAACTTACGAATTTCATTCTCTTCTTCCTGTTCCAAGTATCTGTAGAAGCTCACTAAATTCTTTTGAGTTTCTTCATTTATAAAAATTTTGATTACTTGGTTTGAGAAGTCTCGTCTCTCAGATCTGCCAATAGCTTGCAAAACTCCTTTTCCTAATAAAATCTGATGTTGCTGTTCTCTAAATGCCGCAGCTTCTGGTTGACTCAAGTATTTGTTAAAATCTTTTATTTCAAGACTAGAATCTCCTAAATTCACAATGCTCTTCATTAATGCAAAGTGATATCGTGTCATAGATTCTCCCGAATCATTTGACTTAGATTTCATTACTGTGTAGTAACTATCCATTAATAAAACCAAAGAATCAAAATCTTTTTCATCACCATTTTTATTTCTTATGATAGGATTTAACCCCTTTGAAGCTGACTCATAAGCCGATATGAAGAATATTTTCTGTCCTTCTTCTTCAACAAGTTCATCTAAATATGTTTTCTGATTTAATTTATTTGTATACAAACTATTGAATAATGCTTCATATAAAACTAGTTTAACAGAAATATTACTTTGATATTTGGGATGCTTTAGGCTAACAAAATATATGTTTGGATGATCTGATGATGCCTCAAATTTAAAATGATTGTGACGAATTACCTCACAGTGACGGATTAATTTTCTAATCCAGCCTAGTGTTTGAGTAAAAGCAATTGTCTCTTGAATTTCTTCATCTTCAAAAAGATAAAACAAGAAACGAATAAAACCACTTAGTTCTTGCTGTTTATATATGCTAAACCAAGTCTTATCACCCTTAAAAGACTCTACAACACCTTCTAAAATAAGTTTCTCAAATCGATCAGCTACTTCTTGGGTATTTTTGTTGGGGAAAGATGATGAATCTTTACTAAAAAAGCCTACTGTAATCTGTCGTTTATCCTTACGGTCATCTCTGATATTCTCACAAAGTTTAATTTCTTTCTCGATCATTGTTTTAAAAGAACTTTGCCCAAATTCATTACGCAACCTATCTTCTAAATAACGCATATCGTAACTTGTGCTTAAATCTCCTTTAATTCCCCCTGTAGCTGAAATGAGAAAAATAACGTTGCCATTCTTACTTAGCATCGAATTTATCTTATGTTCAGGTGAAGTTAATATAGCTGTACTCCCAATAGAAACTTCTCTAAGTCGATGATCAATCAAATTATTTTTAGAGTTTTGATAGCGAGAAATTTCTTTGATATTTATGATAGATTTATAACTTTCATAGACATAGGTGCGGTTTAAATATTTGAGTATTTGATTTTGAGATTTATTTTCTTCATTTGCTTTTTGTGTTTTCTCTATTTGTTCTGACCAAATATCTAAAGAGCGTGATTGAGAATCATCTGCACTTAGGACATTAGCGAGAATATCTTTAATCGGTTTAACCTGCGATCGGACAGCTAGAATGGAATAAATTAATTCTGCTAAGGAAGTTTTGTCTGAAGTTTCTTCTTCACTTATAAGTACATGACCACCTGATGTTTTGCTTAAAAACAATTTTTTCAAAACGTCAATATTGTAAACATACAGATTGTTGTATGAAAAAATGTTCATTAAATCATTACTGATTTGGTTGTAAAGTTTCTCAGGAATTAACAGGCTTCTATTGTTTTCAAATTTTGATAAAACCCTAGATAGCATTTTAAAATCCAATGCAATAGAGTTCTCCTCGTTATAATGCTTAAAAATTTCAATAATATCCTCTACTGATTTTTCAAGCCCCTTATCAATCTTGACTACCTGCTTCAGGAAATTAATAGAGTTCCCTTCCTCATAAGTTAGTCTTTGATACGTTTGAGCGAACTTTTGTAGTTTTTGCTCTATAGCTTTATCTTTCTCGAAATGATCTTGAAATTCATCAAAGGCTCCCTTATTTTTATCGATAAAAGCTAAGAATTCTCTATTTTCTTCGTTTAGTTTAGAAAAGAGAATAGAAAACTCTCTGTTAATAGAAGAGAGCGCATTATTGATTGCCAGCTTTTGCGGAGAGATGATATCTATCTTCTTGTCTAGGATAATTTGATATCCATCTTCCTGTTCATCAAAAGCAATTATGAACTTCCTAGATTTATTTGTGGGCTGAATAACGTATTGATCAAGAAAGTTGCTTTTCTTTACCCAAGTTTTACCGTTGTGGGTGAAATACGGAATAGAAGTTTCAAATTTATCATATGTGAGCATCAAAATCCCTGACTTTTCTCTCAAAAGGTGGAGAGGAAAAAATATTTCAGTTAAGTTTAAGCATTCCTCTGACCAACTCGCTTGATCCAATTGACATTTAATAATAAATTCCAAAAAACCTTCAATTAGGCTATTTAGTTCGCGTATTGCTCTTGTAGTTTCAGATTTATTAAAATCTTCATCTCCGAAACCAGCTTTTTTGATGTACTCAAGTCTGCTTATTACTCCGTCTATTCTTTTAAGTTTTTGCTTGTTTTCTTGAACCTTTTCGTTTGGATACACTTTTGAATCGACATTCCAGATTTTTTTGTCTTTAAGTATTGAAGGTATCCATTTTTTATATGATTTGACATGTTCATCCGTCATTTTCATTTCTAATGAATTTAGTTTGTATACGGGAATATCTGGATATTGCATTAAAATAGAATGTGGAATATGCAAATGCTCTCTTAGTGGAGCAACATACACACCAATTATCTGACTATCTAGATTTTCTCTAATTGTTGTGCATATTGCTTGAAATAACTGATGAGTCTTTCCTGATCCTGTTCCATAATTGATGAGTTTGAGTTGGGAACGATTTTCTCGAAAACTATCTTCAATTGTTTCAAGATAGGAATCAAGAATTTTAGAACGCGATGCGCCTACTTGATCATTAGGAAAGTCTGTTGTTTTTTGCATTATTTTTGGAGAGTGTTATCTAGGTTAGATATGTCTGAGTGCTATTTAGATAGCAAGTTATTGACTATTACAACCATATTACTACATAAAAATTCGACTGGGTTATGCTTGATACATTAATCGAGTTGTTGTGCGATCGCCTAAAGCTCACTTCAAAAAAAAGCCCAACCACTCAATCAAGAAATGCACCTGCTTATCCCCAGGCAGGAGCGCCAAACTCGTAATCTTAATTCTCCCCTTCTCGAAAGAGAAGCGATAATAGAACTCAATCGGGATCTTGGCATGAAGTAACTCCCAAAGTGAATCCGTAAGCTTCGAGTCCAGAAACAGATCGCGCCCATTCTCTGATGCATAAATGCGAAACACCCCAACCTGACGCGCCACCAGCTTCAGTTCCATCACTCTGAGCAATACCTGCGTTTCTTCAGGCAAAGCCCCATACAGCCCCTCCCAAACCGCAGCCAACTTGAGAATCTCCTCCTTCGACTTCACCTTCGCCAAAGTCAAATAAGCATTAATCTTCGTCTCATTGTCCGCCATATAGGTATCAGGAATAAAAGCCACCAAACGCGGCAACTGAAGCTCAGTATCGGCAACTTCAGGCAAAATCTTTCCCCGTAACTCATTAATATATTCCTGAAGTAAATCCATATAGAGCGCAAAGCCAATCACATCCGCCTGCCCCGACTGCTCTTCACCCAAGAGATCCCCCAACCCGCGAATCTCCATATCGCGCATCGCCAGTTGATAGCCCGAACCAAGCTGACTAAACTCCTGAATCGCATCCAATCTTCTCTTCGCTGAATCTGTCAACTCAAGATTAGGCGGATACAGCAAATAAGCATGAGCCTGAATTCCCGCCCGACCAACGCGACCACGCAATTGATACAGTTGCGCTAAACCCAACTTATGAGCATCCTCAATCACAATCGTATTCACACGCGGGATATCCAACCCTGACTCAATAATCGTCGTACAGAGGAGAATATCTGCCTCATTGTTATTAAAAGCAACCATCGCCGCCTCTAACTCTGACTCCTGCATCTGCCCATGCGCGATCGCCAATCTCACATTCGGTAACATCACCTGCAAAGAAACAGCGATCGCCTCAATCCCCTCAATGCGCGGCACAACATAAAACACCTGACCACCACGATCTAACTCATGACGAATCGCGGTTTTCACAAGTGACGCATCGTAAGCAGACAAATGGGTTTGAATCGATCGCCTTGAGGGAGGAGGAGTGGCAATCACACTCATTTCGCGTACTCCCGAAAGCGCCGCATAGAGAGTACGCGGAATCGGTGTTGCACTCAGAGTCAATAAATCCACGTTCCCCTTCATCGCCTTGATCTTCTCCTTCTGCAAAGTCCCAAAACGTTGCTCTTCATCAATCACCAGTAAGCCCAAATCGTAAAACTCAACATCCTTAGACAACAGTTGATGCGTACCGACAATGACCTGTACATTACCATCTGCAACCTTTTCTAACACCTGCTTGCGCTCCTTCGCAGGGCGAAACCGATTCACGATCTCTACAGTAAAAGGATAAGCCGCAAACCGAGTTTGGAGCGTATGAAAATGCTGCTGCGCCAGAATCGTTGTGGGAGCTAACAGAGCCACTTGTTTACCCGCACAAATCGCCTTAAAAATTGCTCTCACCGCCACCTCCGTTTTACCAAAGCCGACATCACCGCACACCAACCGATCCATCGGGCGATCGCTTTCCATGTCTTGCTTCACATCTTGCACAGCTTTGATCTGATCTGGTGTCAGTTGATAGGGAAAAGAATCCTCCATCTCCTGTTGCCAATCGGTATCGGTTGGAAAAGCATAGCCGACTAAATTAGCGCGGCGGACATAGAGTTGTAGTAAATCCCTCGCTAACTTGTAAATCTCCTTTTGGCATTTGCTGAGAGTGTTATCCCACACCTTTGTGTTGGTGATGCTATGTAACTTAGGAGGCTTGTTAGAAGCACTACGATAGCGGGAGAGAATCTTCTCATTTTCTGGCGAGATCGCCACCGCAGTTTTACCATCAGCAAACTCAACGATGTAATGCGGTTGCTTTTCTCCCTTCACTTCAATGGTTTCAAAGCGTGTAAATTTACCAATCCCATACTTACGATGCACGACATAATCACCCACATTTAGCTCGTCAGGATTAACTGACTTAGCAGAAGTTATGTGTGAGGGATGGACAAAGGTTGGCGAGGCTAGTAATTGCTGTCCGAATAATTCGCGATCGGTCAAGAGAGCTAGATTACAACTAGGCAAAACAAAACCTTGCATCTCCGTCAGTCCCGAATATTTCAAAATGACGGGTTTACCAGCTTTCTGAATCCGCGCAATAGACTGTAAATCATCAGAATCACTGACAAAGTTAGCAATGCAGTCATACTCCTTGAGTAAAGTTGCCACACGCAAAGGTTGAGCCGAAATCAGCGTGACTTGATATTCCGATTTGAGATATTCACGAATCAGCGCTGCAATCTGGTCAAACTGATGGGGAAATATCGGAATAGAAGCAGTAGCAAAATCAAAAATATTGGCTTTGGGTTTAAGCGATCGCTCGCTAAGTTGAAGCATTTGAAACTTCTTCGCCTCAGTCATGCACTGAGCAAAGTCCCAATGCAGTTTCGGTGTATTGGCTTGCGATTGATTTTGATAAAGATCATCCGCAGCTTCGTACCAGCGATCGCCATAGCTCTGACATTGTTCGGGTTCATCAATGGCAACAATGAAATTCTTGGGTAAGTAATGCAGTAATGTAGCTTTGTGAGCAGAAACCAACTCATCCAAATCGACAGGAGCGATCGCGATGCTGGATAGATCAGTGAAGCTTTTAGGATTGGTGGGGTCAAACTCTCTGATTTTCTCGACAGTGCCGCGATTACAGCTTAGGCGCACGGGTTGATTTCGATTCACTGGAAATACTTCAAAACTAAATCCTTTGCGGCTCCATTGTTTTGATTCCTTTACTTCTTTGACTTCTTCATATCCCAATCTTGCCAGAGCAGAAGCTAGTAATTTAACCGATTGCGAATCGCCGATATTGAGATAGATGCTATGTTTTTGGAAGACTTGAGTGGATGGTAGATGGGGCTGTAGCGAGTTAATGGTGGTAGCGATCGCTAAATTAGACTGTGGTTTGGCAAGTAGTTCCGCTAGTATCTCAATCCTTGTCCAAGCAGTTTCTAAATCGATTTGGGCGGATTCGTAGGGAAATGTATCAAGGGGTTGATATAGATAGACGCGCCATGACATTGACTGGAGTTGTAAAGCCCATCGGGTGGCTTCTTCAACTGTGGCGGTGATGATGAGTAATGGTTTAGTTTGTTGTTGGCATAGGTGAGTGCTAATCAGTCCTTTGCCTAAGCGTGATAGTCCTGATAGGGATAGGCTTTTGGCTGTTTTGAGTTTCTCGCCTATTTTTGTGGCGATGGTTGATCTAGATATGTTCTCTAGGACTGATGTGAAGGTCATAGGTTGGGAATAGTCATGAATAGACTAATTCAGGTTCATTGATAAGGCGTAATAGCTTGACAGGTTCGATTGTTTCCATAGCGAAGGTATTGCCTTTTTTATCGGTAAAGTCGATTAGGAATGCTTTGTCATCAAAGGACATTAAAACTGTTCCCATTTGTCCTCGTCTCAGTAGGATTTGCTTGTGAGTGACTTTATGCGTAGCAATCGCATCTTCGGTTAAAGCAACAAGGTCATATTCTTGGATTTCGTTCATAGTTGTTTTTCTAATCAATAGGGTAAGTATTCGTAAGGCGTGGAAAGTCTTCAGTAATTTTGATAATCCAACAACTCAGAATTAGTGATTCACCAACATCAGTATGAAGTTCAAATGCGAGATCGTAGTGAGTGCCATATTGATCTACCTTGTAAAGTTCTGCTTCGCCTTCGATGGCAGCTTCTTTTAGAGACAGTTCTAGAAGTTCCTTATTAGCGATGGTAATACCAAGACGTTTTTCAAAAAGTAGGGCTTTATGTTTACCTTTCTGATGTTCATAGTTTAGACAGTAGCGTTCGAGTTTATCTCCCAGTTCAGCTCTGTCCCCGTTGGGAAGTTTCATTAGCTTGATGATGTAGTGGGAATGTCTTGAATTAGGCGATCTAGGGTTTCAGTGAGTTGATCGCCTAGTTGTTGTATTTTTTCGCCGAGGCGATCGGGGACTTCTAAGATGATTTGCATTGGCTATGATTTGATCAATGTGAGTTGTGCTTATTGTAGCAAGGTTGTTATAGGCAATCGCATCTCTAGCAAGTCAATACATTTACCATTTTTTCGGTAAACCACGAAATTGTAAAAGTATTCTGAGTATTAGCATTAGAGATAATCCTACGGTTATTTAACTAAAGTAGAGCGCCTTCATAGAGAAAATTAATCGCCAAAACTAAAAACTGATAGGCGGTCAAGGCATAACAAATCTTTGGAGTGGACGAAGTTTTAATATTTTGGTTGAGATTGAAAGTTATTTCTGCCGCTTAATTCAGTTAGGCTTTATTTAGAAGCTTTTCGAGACCATTGAGAATTAATTCCAGACCAAAATTAAAGTCTGCAATGCCATCATAATGTCCGTCGATCAGGTAGTGCGTCAGTCGATTCATGTAGGGGTATTTGTCAGCAGGGATATTCGGAATATATTCCTTGGCTGTTTTAACATATTCTGCCTCATTGATCGGAAAGTTTAACTTCTGAAGCGTAAATCCATAGATGTGACTATCGATCGCATTCCAAGCTCGATCGGCTATCTCGTATGAAAAGCCCGCTTCGCATAGACAGCCCAATGTCGCATCTATATAGCGCAACATTGCTGGGCCCACATTAATGCGCGAGACGATCGGCATCGTCACCCAAGGGTGACGCAACAGTACCTCATGTGCTGAATTCGCCCGTCGGTGCATTGCCGTCTTCCAATCAATGCCAAGATCGGGTACTTCGATTTCGCTTACCACCAAATCGACGATACCATCTAATATGTCGTCTTTGTTTGCTACATGATTATATAGTGACATCGCCTGAACACCCAGATTTTGAGCTAACTTTCGCATTGAGAGTGATTCAATCCCGCCATCGTCAGCCAGACGCATTGCCGCAAGTAAGATCCGTTCGCGACTCAACGGGATTTGGGGTATGACATTTGAGTTGCTCGACTTCACAATTTTTGTATCGATCCATTTTTCATCTTGATAAATTTAGGTTATGAGCTGCACTTAACAAGATAAGTATAGCTTACACTGTAAGTACATCTCAATTTGATTGGCTACCGATGTAATGATGGAAAGTATGGTGTTCTCGCCCAGCAAGATCGCTCACAGAAGCTTACAGAAATGTTACGGGAAGCTTTAGCCATTTTGACAACGGCAAACGTATTTATCATCGTAAAGTCAATGATGCTTTTTATCGCCTGCCCTGCACCTAAGCTGTCATATATTTTTTAAAGTTAAAAGATGTTTACAATTAAACAAAAAAAATTACTCCTTTCGAGTGCTTTAGAACGAGTCTGGTCAGTACAAAATTGCTGGAGTTTTGATTGGTTGCTTATTCTAATAGCTATACTTTCGACAGGTATTGGCAATTTGTTATTGCCAGAAATTACTTGGGGTCTGACGCAGAGCCAAGGTTTAGAAACCTCATGGGGAAAGGAAAGAAAAGCCCATCTAAAAGGATCTGTTGCACAGAGGAGTAATGATGCAGAAGCCTATTACCAGCAAGGCAATACCTATTTAAAGCAGCAAGATTATGATCGGGCGATCGCCGAATATACCCGAGCGATCGCCCTCGATCCCACGCATATTTATGCCTATGACAAGCTGGCTGAGAGCTATCGAAAGCTATCCGATCAGTATTTTTATAGCAAGCAACCTGACAAAAGTCGAGCTACCTATGACAAAGTGATAGAAGTTAATGGCAAAGAATTTCGCCAAGGTTCTGTGACCTGCGGGCAGAATGAAGGAGACCAACGAGAAGTTGCCATTCTCACAAAGGAATTTGCTGCCATTTTCTGTAACAGTAATGTTTATCACAACTGGGATGATGTAACTGGTGAGATGGTTTTTGCGGGGGAATACTACTATGTCAGTCAATCTCGTCAAAATGGGGAAATCAAAAAAATATCTAATGCGACTCGTTCTATCAATGAAGCCAAGAGGATCATAACCTTCCAAGTAACTGAAGGACAGAATACTTATCGAATTGAGACCAATGAAGGTTTGAATACTAACTTCATTTTCAGAAATGAGCGAAGGTATCTCTATGAGGAGCCTTGTTGGCGCACTTTTTCAATCCTTCAGAATGGAAAGCAGATTTATCACCAAATGCTCGATGGTTGTCCGAATTGATCGCTTTCTATCTATTTTAATTGATTGGTTTAAATCGCTGTCAAATTACAGATTTGTTTAGGTAAATTTAAGAAAAGGTATTCTACCAATGATGCTATTAAACAAAAATATGATCGCCCATTTGGGAATGATTGGGCTTGGGGCAGGAATATTATGGGGAATAGCACCGTCGCCAGTTCAGGCTAATGATCGCTCTGTGCTTTGTAGTAATCGCCAAATGACCACCCAAGTGGCATTGACAACACCAGAATATTTTGCAGCAATTTGTAGTCGAGGTTATCTGGATCAAAGCACTGGCTGTTATGTGCCAACAGAATATTATTACGTGGGTCAATCTCGTAGTACCAAGGAAACATTAACTGTGCCACGAGGGATCATTGAAGTCTCACAGCAGCCCCCAATAACGATTTACAAAGCAACGGAACGTATTAACACCTATCAGATTGCTACCAGTGGTCCCCAAACCCGTGAGCCTTGGACATCTCTATCTATCTTTGAGAATGGACGACGGATTTACCATCACAAAGTGAATGATTATTTGGGCGATCGCCAATGCCGTCCTCAATATCAACCTGTGCCAATTCCCTCATCTTCTTTTACGCTTCCATTTCCCAAGTTCGAGCCTATACCAGAACCTAAGTTAGTGCCTTTTCCGAAGATACCACCATCTCTTACGCTTCCATTGCCCAACTTATATCTGCCCCAACGTTCAGACAAAACCATTGAGGGCTACAGTCGGCAAATTGCAGCTAATCCTAACAACTTAAAAGCTTATTTTGCCCGAGGTAATCGCTATTACGATTTGAAGCGCTATCAAGAAGCGATCGCCGATTATAAACAAGTGATTCGCCTAAAACCAAATCACGCAATCTCCCATTTTAATCAGGGAGTCAGCTATTATCGCGCCAACAATCCTAAGGAAGCATTGGTTTCATTTGAGGCAGCGATCGCACATGCTTTAGTGTCTGATCCCCAATCGCCTTTGTTAGCCATGTTTTATAACAATTTGGGGATAGTTCAAAGAGATCAATTACCGATTGCTCAAGCGTCATCGGTATTTTTAGAAGCTATCAAGATTAATCCGAATTATGCGCTTTCCTATTACAATCGGGGGCTACTAATTCAGAGTTTTAGGGGCAATGAATTGGCGATCGCCGACTATACGAAAGCTATCAAACTCAGTCCGTTATTTGTGATGGCTTACCTCAACCGTGGTCGGGCTTACTATGACTATGACTCTACGGCATCTGATTACGCAGTAAATACGGTTAATGCCCTCACGGGTGCAGCGATTGACAATACCAAAAACTACCAACAGGCGATCGCTGACTATACTGCTGCTACGAACATCGACCCAACTAACGCCCTTGCCTATTTCCAACGGGGCATCGTCCATTACCGCATGAAAAACTACGATCAAGCGATCGCCGACTTCACCCAAGCGATTACCCTTGATAATAATTACCTTGATGCCTACACCAACCTTGGTATTGTTTACGCTGAAGGAAAGAAAGATTATGGACGAGCAATTTTCTACTTCGGGCGCACCAAGGAAAAGAATCCCCAATATGCCCCTAGTTACTATAATCTAGCCGTTGGTTATGCTGCTCTTACCCCTAAGGATTCTGGTCTTATTGATGCTTATTATAAGAAAGCGATCGCCCTTGACCGCCAATATGAGAGTGATTACCACAAAGACCTGAGCCAGCAACATTATGCTTTTCAGGATGATTATGAACTTATCCCTGCTCTAGCAGAAATTATCGTTCCTTCTGATCCCCTTACTTCTCGGAAGAAAACTTGACAGATTAGCTGCTCTATTTTTATTCAGAAACTATTACAATCCACATTCCGTTCGTCATGGAAGGGAACAAGCACAGGCGCAGATTTTGCAAACATTAAGGTCATGGCAAGAGATTAACTTAATCCTAATTAACTCTACAACTCTATCAATCCTAAAATGTGATGTTAATGCGTTGATACATAGTTGTGAATACACATTTAGGACTTACGCAAAAAGACTTGAAACCCTGATTATAGCGTAGGGGCAATTCATGAATTGCCCCTAGTTTTGGCTGTTTTGCGTAAGTCCTAACATTATTAATGTGTATTATTTTGCTCATTCTAATGCATCTCAAGCAAGATCCACTCGCGACTTAAGGGGCTTTGGGGCATGACATTTGAATTTCTCACTTTCACCACTTCACAACTTTTGTATTGATCCATTTTTCATCTTGACAAATTTAGGTTATCGGGCTTACAGTGTAAGTATAACTTACACTGTAAGCCCGATAAATTCTGTAGCTTGACTTTAGAAAATTAATATCAGTGTCTGCCAAATGTTGAGAAAAAAGCTATGACAACATCAAATCCTCTCCCTATTTTTGAAGGGAATCACCTACGGAATGACAAAATGAAAGCGATCGTCCAGACTGAATATGGTTCACCAGATGTATTGAGTCTGAAAGAAGTTGACAAGCCCGTAGTAGCAGATAATAAAGTGCTGGTAAAAATTCGCGCTTCCTCCGTCAATGCTGGCGACTGGCATCTGATGCGTGGAGATCCATTCTTTATTCGCCTAATATTTGGGGGCTTCCTCAAGCCTAAAATCCAAATCCTCGGCGTAGATATCGCTGGACAAGTGGAAGCTATTGGCAAGAACGTTACCGAGTTTCAGGTGGGTGATGAGGTATTTGGTGATCTTTCAGAGTGTGGTTTTGGCGCATTTGCAGAGTATGTCTGTGTGATCGCATCAGCATTGGCGCTCAAGCCGACTAACACCTCATATGAGCAAGCTGCAACCGTTCCTACTGCTGCTCTTACAGCACTTCAGGGACTGCGAGACTGTGGGGAAATTCAATCTGGTCAACAGGTATTGATCAATGGTGCATCGGGCGGCGTAGGGTCTTTTGCAGTGCAGATTGCTAAAGCCTTCGGGGCAGAGGTGACTGCGGTATGTAGTACAAACAAAATGGAGATGATGAAAGCGATCAGCGCAGACCACATCATCGATTACACCCAAATAGATGTCACAAAAAATGGACAGCAATACGACCTCATCTTGGATGCTGCCGCCTATCGATCAGTATTCGACTACAAAGCAATATTGAAGACTGGGGGAACCTATATTCTCGTTGGTGGTTCTATTGGCAGATTGTTCCAAGTGATGTTTTTCAGTTCTTTGATTTCGAGAATAATGCATCGCAAAGTAAAGTTTGTAACTGCTAAACCCAATCAATCGGATTTGGCTATTTTACGGGATTTGATTGAAGCTGAAAAAATTGTTCCTTTTATTGATCGCACGTACAGTCTGAGCGATGTGCCGATGGCAATTCGCCACCTCGAAGAGAGGAAAGTGCGGGGGAAAGTTGCCATTAATGTTTGATATGCCTAAGTGTGGTTTGGTGGATAGATAGATGTAGATAGTTTCTAAAAAGAAAAGGATCGGGTTTGTAGTGTTTTGTCTATAGTTTAGAGCCAGTGCCGATCTGATTTTTAGGACTTACGCAAAACAACGAAATGTAAGGGCAATTTATGAGTTGCCCCTAGGACGTAATGAAGGTTTTGAGTCATTTTTGCATAAGTCCTAATTTTTTGAATGTTAATGAGCGTCCTTTCCTTTTTAGGACAACCACATTTCCTGTGGTTGTCCGCTCAAGCCGACAGAAGATATTTTGACAGTTGGAAACCCGATCACATGATTGGAGGTGGAGCAGAGTTAATTCGTCGATTTGTCACAAATGAGTTGAGTATTCAGTGACTCGTTAAAAAAATTGTCCGAAGTATTGATTAAAGTGTTGTCTTTTTTTATAAATTTATACAGAAAAATAGTCAAAACTAGCATGAAATTATTTTTGCCTCTTGGTATTTTCTCGATCACTACATTGCTCCTATCATTTCAAGTTCCAAATGTAGAAGCACTCCCAGCAGATAATCAAAGCTTTGAGCAGTGGTGTTTACAAAAAGATTCGCTTCCAGACGAGACCAAGAAAACAGTTGAGGTATTGCTCAAAAAAGCTGGCACACAAGACTGCAAATTAGCTGATACGAAACTCAATAGTCTAACGGCGCTTGATCTTAGCAGTAATCGCATCAGCGATGTCAAGCCCCTTGCAAGTTTGACTAAGTTGAATAGGCTTTTTCTCGCTGACAACCAAATCATTAATACTAATCCTCTTGCAAATTCACCTAATTTGACTCATCTAAATCTTGGGAAAAATCAAATCAGTGATGTTAAGGCTTTAGTGGGACTAACTAATTTGATTTTTCTCGATCTTAGTCGCAATCAAATTAGTGATGTCAAGCCACTTGCAGGTTTGAGTAAGTTGATTTACCTTGATCTTGACGAGAATAAAATTAGTGATGTCAAGCCACTTGAGGGTTTGACTAACTTGGAGGCGCTTCTTGCCCAAAAAAATCAAATTAGTGATGTCAAGCCGATTGCAGGTTTAATTAACTTGACGAGCCTCTTTCTCTCCAACAATCAAATCAGTGATGTCAAACCACTTACAGGTTTGACTAAGTTGAATTTTCTATTTCTCTCCAACAATCAAATCAGTGATGTCAAACCACTTACAGGTTTGACTAAGTTGGCAAGTCTCTATCTTGGCAACAATCAAATTACTGATGTTAAACCACTTACAGGTTTGACTAAGTTGACAAATCTCTATCTCGGCGAAAATCAAATCACCGATGTGAGCCCGCTTACAGGTTTGATATCACTGACAGAACTCTATCTTGGCGCAAATAAAATCAGCGATGTTACCCCCCTTGCAGGTATGACTAAGCTGACAAGACTTTATATCGGCATTAATAAAATCAGCGATGTCAAGCCTCTTGCAGGTATGACTAAGTTGAATTTTCTAAATATCTACAACAATCAAATCACTGATCTTAAACCCCTTGCAGGTATGACTAATTTGACTGAGATCTCTCTAGGCATTAATAAAATCAGTGATGTCAAGCCTCTTGCAGGTATGACTAAGTTAAATTGGCTATATCTCGGTGAAAATCAAATCAGTGATGTGAGTCCGTTGTCAAATTTGACTAATTTGACGAGACTCTATCTCTTTGTCAATAAAATTAGTGATGTCAAACCTCTATCGAATTTGACTAATTTGAATATACTAGTTCTCTCTGGGAACAAAATCAGTGATGCCGAACCCCTTACAGGTTTGACTAATTTGAATATACTCTCTCTCTCTCAGAACAAAATCAGTGATATCAAACCACTTACAGGTATGACTAAGTTGATTGAACTCTATCTGCAAGATAATCAAATCATTGAGGTTAAGCCTCTTGCGAGTTTGACTAGTTTGACAAAACTTAATCTTCTCAATAATAAAATTATTGATTTTAAATCTCTTGAGAGCTTGACTAATTTAACAGACTTTTCTATAGGAGTAAATTAAATCAGTAACTGATGTCGCGCCGAACATAGCTGATGAATCTTCTGCTGATATCGCAGCAGTGCAATCATAGGAGAATTCTCTCCATCCAAACAATTCATCTTTAGGGCTGGCTCATCGAGGCAACCCTACCCCCTTCTATCCAAAAACAGATTTAGGAGTATATTTTTAATGCGTTTACACAGAAACACAGTCAAAACTACCATGAAATCATTTTGGTGCTTTAGTATTTTCTCGGTCACTACATTGCTCCTATCATTTCAAGTTCCACAAGCAAAAGCAGATCAAACTAATCATCAAAGTTTTGAGCAATGGTGTTTACAAAAAGATTCTCTTTCAATAGAGACTAAGTATACGATCAAAGTGTTGCTTGAAAAGTCTGGGACACAAGATTGTAAATTAGCTGATAAAAATCTTAATACTCTACCTACCCTCGATTTAAGCGGATATCAAATCAGTGATGTTAATCCCATTGCTGCTTTGACCAATTTGACGAAACTTGCGATCGCTTTGAGTGCAATCAGAGATATTAAACCACTTGGCAATTTGACTAAACTAACTGAACTCTATCTCGGAGGCAATCAAATCTCTGATATTAAGGCTCTCGCAAGTTTGACCAATTTGACTTCCTTAAATCTTAACGGGAATCAAATCAGAGATATAGCAAAGTAAGGTTAAGATAGGACATAAAATTGAAACAGAAGAGACAGAAAAAGAAACGAAAATGACAGCAGCTTACAGCATAG